>CAJWGI010000077.1 GCA_913031335.1 uncultured Anaerolineales bacterium
CTTCTGACATCACATTGTCCTGCTCCGACACTGCGCCATTCTCTTCTGACATCACATTGTCCTGCTCCGACACTGCGCCATTCTCTTCTGACATCACGTAGTTCTCCTTTAGTTGCTTACATTTGCTGGCTTGCGCGGCGCTTGCACCGAGGCCGCGCAACTGAAGCCGAACCGGTCACCAGACTTTAGCACCGAACTTGGGCGGCGTCAAGCGCGCAACAGCGCAAACAAGACCACTTGCCCTGAAGCAAACCGGCCGGCAGCCGGCCCCTGAGCGCGCACTGTGTTCACCGGGTTTTTGCCCTGGCGCGCATGCGCGCCCGCTCCGCGCGTATGATTCCCTGAATGGTTCCCACCGTTCCTTCAAGGTCATCACGCTGGTTGACGACCACATAATCGAACTCCTCCTGGCGCTGCGCTTCCTCGCGCGCCGTGGCCACGCGCCGCTCCAACGCGGCGTCAGTCTCGCTTTCGCGTTCACCCAGCCGGGCGCGCAGCTCATTCTCATTGCCCGGCGTCAGAAAGAGCAGCAGCGCCGCAGGATAAAGCTGGCGGATGCGCGCAGCGCCCTGCACGTCCACGCGCAGCACAACATCCTTTCCGCTCTGCAGCGCTGCCCGCACCTCTTTTCTGGCGATGCCTTTGTGCTCGCCGTAGACCTCAGCGTGCTCAATGAATTCGTCCGAAGCAAGCATGCGTTCAAATTCCTCGCCAGAGACGAAAAAATAATCGCGCCCGTGCGCCTCCGCTGCGCGCATTTTGCGCGCGGTAGTAGTGACCACGAACTGCAGCCCCGGCTCGCGCTGAAGCAGCTGCCGCACCACGCTGTCCTTGCCGGCGCCGGAGGGGCCTGAAATCACAATCAACAGCTGCGCTGCCGCGCGTTTCGGCGGGGTGGGTGCCATGCTTGTCTCCAGTAGCCTTACTTGCTATAATTGCGCCAGGAAATCAGCGGCCGCGCAATAATGCCTCTTTACGAATACCGTTGCCAGAGTTGCAAGCGCCACGTTGCCGTTCGCATGTCTTACAGCGAATTCGACCGTGCTCGCCCCAAGTGCTCGCATTGCCAGAGCGACCAGTTGCAAAGGCTCATATCGCGCGTGCGCGTGAGCCGCTCGGAAGATTCTCGCATGGAATCGCTCGCTGACCCGGCCAACTTCGGCGACGTGGATGAAAACGACCCGCGCTCCGTCGGGAAGTTCATGCGCCGCATGGGCAGTGAAATGGGCGAAGACATGGGTCCGGAGTTCGACGAAATGGTTGGCCGCCTTGAGGCCGGCGAGGACCCGGAATCTATCGAGGCTGACATGCCCGATCCGGGCGGCCCACCTGCCGGCCCCGCGCCCGGTTTCTGAGCCTCACCCCGCCAGCGCTCGCTGCACCCGTACCCTCACGCACTCGAATATAGCGTCGCTGGTCTGGCTGGCGTCAATCACTTCCCAGCGCCCCGGTTCCGCCTGCGCCAGCGTCAGGAATCCTTGCCTAGCGCGGGTGTGAAAAGACAATTCATAGGCATCCAGGCGATTCCACTGTTCCGACTGCTGCTTGCGCCTGCGCAGCCCATCCTCCGGCGCGATGTCCAGCAGCAGCGTCAGATCGGGCTGCAGCCCGCCGGTTGCCAGCCGGGTTACTTCCCGCAACACACCCTGCTCCAGGCGGTGTCCATAACCCTGATAAGCGAGACTGGAATCGAAAAAACGGTCGCACACCACCACGCCGCCTTTTTCGAGCTGGGGCCAGATGACCTCGCGCACCAGCTGCGCCCGCGAGGCGGAGAATAGCAGGAACTCGGCCTCCGGCGTCATTGCGCCGTTGTTCTGGTCGAAAAGCACGCCGCGCACCTGCTGCCCAATTGGCGTTCCGCCCGGCTCACGCGTGCGAAGCACATCGTAGTGCTTGCCGGCAAGGTGTTGCTCTAACCGCTCGCACTGCGTGGTCTTGCCGCTCCCTTCCGGACCCTCGAATGTGATGAACAAGCTCACCCCCGAAACACTCTCACGCGCCGGCCGGGCTCATCCCCGTACGAATGGGAGACCAACTTTGCCCCCCTGACAAGTTGATGTTGCCGTCGACGAGTGCGTGCATCCTGCGGTTTCAGATCCACGAAGCGGGTGCCCTTGCGCACCGTGCCAATCGCCGCGCTCGCTTCCGCCATCGCCCGCTCGAGCGCGCCCTGCCCATCTCCGGGCGCTGCAGCCACATCGAATATCTCCAGCAGCAGGTTCTCCATTTGGTGTTGCGTGTTAGAGCGCAGCACGTAAATGGGCAAACCGCGCGATTCGGCGTCGCTCACCGCGCGCTGCCGGCGGCGGTAATGCGATTTGAGGGTCACAAACCCCTGCGCTGCGCCGAGGTCGTCCACCAGCCTGAGCGGCACGCGCAACCGTCGCGCCGCGCGCTCAAAGCGCTCCCGGTTGACGCCATACGAAAAGATATGCGCCGGCGTCATGGCGGCGTAATCGCGGTCGGCAGGCTTCTCCGCGATCGCGGGCCGGGCCGAATCCCCCTGCCAAGGCATGCGACCGCGCTGCCCGCGCGAGCCGACGCGGCCTGCGGCGGCGGCAGCCTTCTCGGTTTTATGTTCGCCGTCTTCCGTGCGATAACGCAGCTCAGGTTTCAACCGCTCACCGCGCAACAGCGCGTCCACCGAATCGGCCACATCGTCGTGCACGCTCAGGCGCTCACGCTGCAAGATTTCAATGAGCACATCGAATGTGGGCGGCGAGCGCCGCTCCAACACCGTTTTCTGGGTTCCGCGCCGACGCGCTTCCTCGTCGGAAAGCGTGACTGATTCAATTCCGCCCACAAGGTCAGCCAGCGTCGGGTTCAGCAGCAGGTTGTCGAGCGTGTTGCCGTGCGCTGTGCCGATCAACTGCACGCCGCGCTCAGCAATTGTGCGCGCCGCCAGCGCCTCGGCCTCACGCCCTATTTCGTCAATCACGATTGTTTCTGGGTTGTGGTTCTCCACCGCCTCTATCATTACCGCGTGCTGTAACACTGGGTTTTCAACCTGCATGCGGCGCGCGCGCCCCACCGCCGGATGGGGAATGTCGCCATCCCCGCCTATTTCGTTGGAGGTATCCACAACCACCACGCGTCTATTCTCGGCCAACACGCGCGCGGACTCGCGCAGCATGGTGGTTTTGCCCACACCCGGACGCCCGAGCAGCAGGATACTGCTGCCCGATTCGATGACATCTTGAATGATTTCAATGGTTCCGTACACCGCCCGCCCCACCCGACAGGTAAGCCCGACCACCTGGCCTTGCCGGTTGCGTATGGCAGAAATACGGTGTAGCGTGCGCTGAATGCCGGCGCGATTGTCCTCGTCAAACGCGCCAACGCGCTTCACCACCGCATCAATGTCAGCTGCGGCCACCTCTGATTCGGACAGCACCACCTCTCCGTCAAGGTAACGCGCCGTGGGCACGCGCCCCAGATCGAGAATGACCTCTAGCAGCTGCCCGGTCCGGCCGAGCTCCTGCACCTGTTGCGAGATGCGCTGTGGCAAAACTGCAAACAGCACGTCAAGGTTGTCGGTGATTTCCTGTCTCACTGAGCGTCACTCCAAGTTGGTTGCCGGTGTTGTGGCCTCAATCAGGGAGGTCTCGGCGACCGGCGCTGAAATCTCAACTTCGGTGGCGGCAATAGCAGGCATCGGTTTCCGCACCGGTTTTTTTCCGCTCACGGTTAGCCGCTTCACCATAACGGCTTGCTGTCCCCACGGCTCAAAGCCGGCAGCTTGCAGCGCACCACGCAGCCACGACTGGTAACTGCGCGCGCAAATATACACCGGCCTGCGCGGGTCGTTTTGCTTCAATTGCAAAAAAGCTGCCAGCACCTCGCCGATAGTGCCCTCGGCCTCCGGGTGCACAAAAGGTTGCACCCAGACGCCCTTAGGGCCAATTTTTACGCTCAGCAGCGCGACCACATCGTCATCGCGGCGCAGGACGAAACCGTTATCCGTCCCCGTGGGCGTCGGCTCGACATGCCGCACCAGAGCGGGCACAATGTTGCTATAAAGGCGTTGCGTGGCAATCTCGTCCCGCGCTGCGCACGAGTGTAGCTCGATGCCGGCTTTCGCCCCTTCCGGCCGCGAGAGCAGCCGATACACCTGTTGCCTTGCATAAATCGCGAAGCCGGCCTTGCGCAGTGCAGCGAATTCGGCGCTGCCCTCCTGCGCCTCGGCCATCAAATTGCGCGCTGCGCAAGCGCCCGCTTCCTTCGCCAGCCCTTCCAGAAGCGCCACACTGCGCTCCAATGGCGTTTCCGCGCCCGCCGGGGCAATAAAGTACACCCGCGCGCGTTGCGCCCCATCCTCAAGCTGCATTTGCGCGAATGCGGCCTTTTCGTCGCCATCACCGCGCCAGACGAGCGTGGTCGCGCCCCTGTGCGGCGAAAATAAACCAACCAGACCCTTTTGCATCACACGCGCGCCGGTGGTGAACGCCGCTTCACTGTGCAGGCACACCCCGCGCGGCATCAAGCGCCGAAGTAGGCTCAGGTCGCGCCAGCCGCCCGTTCTAATCATACGAACCGGCCGTCACCGCGCCGCGTTGCAGCGCGATCATGTCCAAAAACAGGCGGTGAAAACGGTCGTCGTCGGTAAGTTCGGGGTGAAACACGGTAGCCAGCATCCCATCCTGCCGGGCCGCCACCACCTCGCCGGTGGGCAGGCGCGCCAGCACCTCCACGCCACTACCCACGCTTGAAATCAAGGGCGCGCGGATAAAAACCCCGTGGAACGGGCGCGGCCCACTACCGTTGGCGCCGCTTGCCTCGCCGAGGGCGGTCAGCGCGCCCACCTCGAGCGGCGTCTCAAAACTGTCAAGCTGGCGGCCAAATGCGTTGCGCTGCACCGCGATGTCCATCAGGCCGAGCAGCGGTTGCCGTGAGCCCGCCTGCTTGGCGAGCAATATGGCTCCGGCACACGTTCCCCACACGGCTTTACCCTCGTGTGCAAGCGCGCGCATCGGGCGCAGCAGGCTGTATTCACGCGCCAGCTTGCCGATGGTGGTGGATTCTCCGCCAGGGATGATCAGCCCGTCCAGCCCGCGAAGGTGCCCCGGCAGGCGCACCTCACGGTGCGCCACCCCGATGCGGCGCAGAATGACGCCATGTTCGCGGAAAGCGCCCTGGAGCGCGAGCACGCCAATCTGCATACTTGCGGTATCACCAACCGCGACCGGCGAGCAGCTCAGTGGTGGGAATATCCTGAACCTGCCGGCCAACCATCGGCTCGCCGAGGCCCTTGCTCACCCGCGCGACAATCTCCGCGTCGTTGTAATGCGTCGTCGCCGCGACGATCGCTTTCGCGCGGCTAGCGGGGTCTCCGGACTTGAAGATTCCGGAGCCGACGAAGACCCCATCCACTCCGAGCTGCATCATCAGCGCCGCATCGGCCGGGGTGGCCAGCCCACCGGCGGCGAAATTGACCACCGGCAGCCGGCCCAGCTCGCGCGTCTCTTGCACCAGTTCGTGCGGCGCACCGATTTCTTTGGCAAAGCTCATCAACTCCTCGGTGGGCATCTGCTGCAGCCGGCCGATTTCACCCAGCACCGCGCGGGCGTGGCGCACGGCCTCGACCACATCCCCGGTGCCGGCCTCGCCCTTGGTGCGAATCATGGCCGCGCCCTCGCCGATGCGCCGGAGCGCCTCCCCCAGATTGCGGCAGCCGCACACGAACGGCACGGCGAAGGCGTGTTTATCCACGTGGTGTTCCTCATCGGCCGGTGTGAGCACCTCGGATTCGTCGACGTAATCCACGCCGAGAGCCTGCAGCACCTGCGCCTCCACGAAGTGGCCGATACGACATTTCGCCATGACCGGAATGCTGACCGCGGCGATGATATCCACGATCATGCCGGGGTCGGACATGCGCGCCACGCCCCCATCGGCGCGGATGTCCGCCGGAACCCGCTCCAGCGCCATCACCGCGCAGGCGCCGGCGCCCTCAGCAATTTTCGCCTGCTCCGCCGTGACCACATCCATAATCACGCCACCCTTCAACATCTCCGCCAGGCCGCGCTTCACGGCCAGGGTTCCCGTTTGTTTTTCCATGTCCTTTCTCCTGTGCGGGCGCGCCAGAGGCTGAACCCGTCTATCGCGTCAGAATACCGCAGTCTTTTCCTCTCGATTTTACCACGGAGATGCCCGAAAGCGCACCCCGAAAACTTAGTTGGCGTGACGAATGACGCAACGTAAGCCTCTTTTGGTGACATTCATCACTTCTCAAGCCGATGCAAACCGGGCATACTGACGGCGGCGGTCGTGTCGGATGACAGAAACCCGCGCCGTGGATGTTTCACGTGAAACACACCCCGACCCGCGACGTCCGCTGTCACCCTTGCGCCCCGCTCTGAACTACCCTATCATTCGCATGTTCATGCCGGGGCCAGATATCGACATCAGCGCCGGACAAAAGGAGAACAGCACATGCTCGACACGTCCAACCCCTTCGCTATCGCCCAGCGGCAACTGGACGAGGCGGCCGCTATTCTCAACCTCGACGATGCCACCC
>CAJWGI010000078.1 GCA_913031335.1 uncultured Anaerolineales bacterium
GTGGCGGAGTGGCAGCGTGGCGCAGAACTGGTGCTGGCGGTGCGCGCCGCCCGCAGGGGCGAGACTTGGTTTAAGCGCATCACCGCCGCTCTCTTCTATCGCCTGATCGATCGGCTGACCGATTTGCACATCCCCAAGGACAGCGGCGATTTTAGACTGATGGATCGCAAGGTTGTGGACGCCCTCCAGCAAGTGCGCGAACACCATCGCTTTATGCGCGGCCTCTCAGTCTGGGTGGGCTTCAAGCGCGCTGAGGTGGAATATGTGCGCGAGGAACGCTTTGCCGGGCGCAGTAAATATCCGCTGCGGAGCATGCTGCGCTTTGCCACGGATGGCATTACCAGCTTTTCGCACGTGCCGCTGCAGCTGGCCATGACGCTCGGATTCCTTTTCGCCGGCGTAGCGATGCTGGGAATCCCGGCCATCGTGGCGATGCGTTTTTCGGGCAGCCGTGAGTTTTTCGGGCAGGCCACCACGCTGGTGAGTGTGCTGCTTCTGGGTGGGGTGCAATTGATTTGCCTGGGCATCGTTGGCGAATATCTGGGGCGAATATACAACGAAGTTAAAAGACGCCCGCTTTACTTGATTTCCGGAAAGTGGGGCTTTGAGGGCGAGCGCGAAGAATGACCCCGGCGTCCGGCTGCCGGTCCCGCTAAGCGAGCATGCCTGACCCTATCCGTCTGCTCCATTTCGCCGACCTGCATGTCGGCATGGAGAACTATGGCCGCCTTGATGCGCGCACCGGTACATCCTCGCGCGTGCGTGATTTTCTCGACCGTATGGACGAGGTGGTTGATTACGCTCTGGAGCATCGGGCGGATGCGGCTATTTTTGCCGGTGACGCCTTCAAGCGGCGCGACCCCGACCCCACGCAGCAACGAGAATTCGCCTCGCGGCTGAAGCGCCTCGCGGACAAGATGCCGGTGCTTTTGCTGGTCGGAAATCACGATTTGCCGGGCATGGCCTCCAAGGCCACCAGTGTGGATATTTTCGGGGCGCTGGATGTTCGCAATGTGATTGTCGGCAGCGAGCCCACCGGCCGGGTGGTGGAAACACGCCGCGGGCCGTTCTTCCTCGCGTGGATGCCGTACCCGATGCGCAACCGGCTGCTGACGCAGGAGCAACATCGCGGCAAATCGGTTGAAGAGTTGGACCGGGCGCTGCGCGCGGCAGTCTCCACGCTTGTTGAGGACCTCGCTCGTCAAGCCGCGGAACACGAAATGCCGCGCGTGCTCAGCGGGCATTTCTCCGTGGCGGAGGCAAAACTGGGGTCTGAGCGCAGCGTGATGCTCGGGCGCGATGTGGCCGTGTACAACTCGGTGCTGGCGGAACCGGTCTGGGATTACGTCGCGCTCGGCCACATCCACAAACATCAGGACGTAAACGCGGGCGCATATCCGAGTGTGGTCTATTCGGGAAGCCTGGAGCGCATCGATTTCGGGGAGGAGAAAGAGCCGAAAGGATTCTGCTGGGTGCAATTGGCGCGGGGCAAAACCGAGTGGCAATTCGTTCCGGTGGGCGCGCGTCCCTTCCTAACTGTACGCGTGGACGCGCGCGAGCGCGACGACGCCACTGCGGCGGTGGTGCAGGCCATCGAAAAGCGCGACATTGACGGGGTGGTGGTGCGAGTGATAATACAGCTGAAGGCCGAACAAACGCCAGCGCTGCGCGATGCAGAAATCGCCGCCGCGCTGGCGCCGGCGTACAGCCACACGCTGGCGCGCGAAGTGGAGCACGAGGCGCGCACGCGCATCGGTGGACTGGCAGCCGAGACGCTCACCCCGACCGAGCTGCTGGAGCGCTACTTCGCGGACAAAGGATATGGGCCCGAGCGCGTGCAGCCGCTTCTGGCCGCGGCCGATGGCATCTTTCAGGGCAGCGACGAGTAAACATTCCGTCTTCCCGGCGCGGGAAATTCCATGATCCCGGTCACTTTAGAAATCACCAATTTTTTGCCTTACAAGAATCCCGCCCCGCTTGATTTTAGCGGTATCCACGTAGCATGTCTCGCGGGCGAAAACGGGGCCGGCAAATCGGCGCTGCTGGAAGCCATGGTCTGGGCGCTGTGGGGTCGGGCGCGCGATGGTAAGCGCAGCGACGACGAACTGATTCACTTCGGCGAGAGCGAGATGCGCGTGGCCTTCACCTTTGAGCTTTCCGGGCAACGCTATCAGGTGATGCGGCAGCGCAAAAGCGGCAAGCGCGGGCAAAGCCTGCTGGAATTGCAGCTGTACGATGCGGACACTGAGAGCTGGCGCGGTCACTCCGAAGCCGGCATCCGCCAGACGCAGCGCAAAATCGACGCACTGCTGCGCATAGATTACGAGACTTTCATGAATTCTGCTTTTATCGCTCAGGGCCGTGCGGACGAATTCACGGTCAAATCGGCGGGCGACCGCAAGGCGGTGCTGGCAAGCATTCTTGGCCTCGAGCAGTGGACGCTCTTCGAGCAGCACGCCCGCGACCGCGGCGTCGCCCTCACCGAGGATGTGCGCGTATTGGAACGCGAAATCGCCGCAATCGATGTGGAGTTGCAGCGCCGCGCTGAATATGAGCAGGAACTTTCCGACGCGGAATCCGGCCTCAATCAGGTGTTGGAACAGTTGCGCGCGGCCGAGAAAGATATGGCCGATGTGGAGCAGGCCCGGCAGGGGCTGGCGCACGCGCGCCGCAGCACGGATGACCTGAACGACCGGTTGAAACAGGGCGAAAGTGAATTGGCCGATGCGGAAAAGGAGCTGGCGGCGGCGCAGACCAAGGGCGACGACGAGGCGCTTCGGGCCGAGCAGGCTGCGGCCCAATCTGAATTGGAGGCGCTGGATGAGCGCGAACACGAGCGAAAACAATTGGCCGCTGACCGCGCGGAAGCCGCCGAGAGCGCCGCGCGGCTGCAGGGAGAGAACGAGATACTGATCGCGGAGGCCGAACCGCTAAAGCAGCGCATCGCCGCGCTGCAGGCGGCCATGGAACCCATTTGCCCCACCTGCGGGCAGGCGCTGGATGAGGGCGCGCGCGCGCAACTGCTGACCGATTTGCAGGGAGATCTGGACACGCGCCGCGAGCGCTACGCCGAGCAACGTGAGCAGTACCAGAAACTGACTGCGCAGTTAAAGGCGCTTGACAAGAGCCTGGCCGAACTGGAAAAAGCCCTGAAGCAGAAGCCCGGGTTGCAGCGCAAACTGGCCGAACTGGGTTCGGCGGTGGCCGGCGCGGCCGCGGCGCATTCGGCGCTCGCGGGGCTGCAGAAGCGCCGGCAGCGTTGGCAGGATACGCTGGCGCAAGACCGCGCGCAGGTGCAGCAGTTGCAACTCGAAGCGCGCAAGCACGAATTGCAACTGCAGGCGGCCGATGAGCGCCGGCAGGCGCTGGAGCGATTGCGCATCGAACATCGCGTTGCCACCGAGCACGTCGGCAGCGCGCGCCAGAAACTGGCTGCGCTGGACGGGCTGGCACAGCGGCGCGAATCCCGGAGCGCCGAGCGGGATAAGCTGGCCGAGCGCATCGGCGTTTACGAGGAATTGCGCGTCGCGTTTGGAAAGCAGGGTGTTCCTGCCATGATTATCGAAGCGGCCGTGCCTGAGGTCGAAGAGAGCGCGAACACGCTTCTGGGCAGAATGACGGGCGGGCGTATGAGCGTGCGTTTCGACACTCAGCGTGAACTGAAATCGGGGGTGTTACGCGAGACGCTGGACATCAAAATAGCCGACGAGCTGGGCACGCGCAATTACGAGCTATACAGCGGTGGCGAGGCTTTTCGGGTCAACTTTGCCATTCGCATCGCGCTCAGTAAACTGCTGGCGCGGCGGGCGGGCGCACAGCTGCAGACGGTGGTAATCGACGAGGGCTTCGGCACGCAAGATGCGCGCGGCCGCGAGCGCCTGCTCGAAGCCATCAACGCGATTCAGGGCGACTTTAAGCGCGTGCTAGTGATTACGCACATCGAGGAACTAAAGGAAGCCTTCCCGACACGCATAAACGTGGTGAAGACGGCCGCAGGATCGACGCTGTCGTTGGGCTGAGGGGATCCGATTGGGGCCGGCGCATAGGCCCCTGCCGCCGGGCCGAAAGCCCGCGGCCGGGGATCACGCCGCGGTCGCGTCCACAGTCTCCTCGACCGGCACCGGTTCCGTCTCTGTGTCCGGCTCGGGGGCTGCTTCCTGGGTGAATTCCAGACCGTTCTCCTCGCCGGCATCCACGAAAACTTTGTCCCCATCGCTAAAATCCCCGCGCAGCATCTTCACCGAGAGCGGCGATTCCACGTGTTTCTGCAGTGCGCGTTTCAGCGGTCGTGCGCCGAAGGCGGGGTCGTAACCCTGTTTCGCCAGCCAGGTGCGCGCCGCGGGCGTCAGCTCCACTGAAAGTCTGTATTCAGCCAGGCGCTGCTCGATTTCCTGCATTTGCAAATCGACGATTTCTTCCATGTCCTCGGGAGTGAGCTGCGAGAAAATGATGATTTCATCAATGCGGTTCAGGAATTCGGGCCGGAAAGTCTTCTTGAGCGCCTTTTCAATCTTCTCCTCGTTTTCGGCCTCGGCGCCATCTTTCTGCGAGAGGAAACCGAGCGAGCCGCCGCTGGTGACGAACTCAGTGCCAAGGTTCGAGGTCATTATCAGCACCGTGTTGCGGAAATCAACCACACGGCCTTGGCCGTCGGTCAGGCGGCCATCGTCCAGAATCTGCAACAGCGCGTTCCACACCTCCGGGTGCGCCTTTTCGATTTCATCAAAGAGCACCACGCGGTACGGACGCCGACGCACGGCCTCGGTCAGTTGGCCGCCTTCCTCGTAGCCCACGTATCCGGGCGGGGCTCCGAAAAGACGCGAAGCCGTGTGCTGCTCGCGGTATTCGGACATATCAATGCGCACCAGCGCGTCCTCGTCGTCGAACAGGAATTCGGCCAGCGCTTTGGCGAGCTCGGTTTTGCCTACACCGGAGGAGCCGAGGAAGATAAACGAACCCGTCGGGCGCTTGGGGTCTTTCAGGCCGGAGCGGCCGCGCCGGATGGCGTCGGCCAGCGCGCCGATGGCTTTGTGCTGCCCGATGATGCGCTGCTGCAGCCGTTCTTCCATGCGCAGCAGCTTTTCGGCCTCGGTCTCCAGCATCTGCGTGAGCGGGATGCCGGTCCAGCTCGAAATCACCTCGGCGATGTCCTCGGCGTTGACTACCTCGTCAAGCTGATGTTCCCTTTCCCACTCGCGGCGCAAGTCGTTGAACTCGGATTCTGAGCGCAGCCTTTCGGCTTTGCACTCAGCGGCGCGCTGGTAATCGTGCTCACCGCTGGCCGCATCTTCGTCGGTCTGCAGCTTGTCAATTTCCGTTTTCTTTTCTTTCAACTCCGGCGGTAACGAGAATAGCGCCACGCGCAGTTTAGCGGCGGCCTCGTCCATCAGGTCTATCGCTTTGTCCGGCAGCTTGCGCTCGGTGATGTAGCGATGGGAGAGTTTGGTCGCCGCGGTGAGCGCTTCATCGGTGATATTGACTTTGTGATGGGCCTCGTAGCGGCTTCGCAAACCCTTCAGCATCTCTACCGTCTCTTCTATATCCGGCTCCTCAACGAAAACGGGCGCGAAGCGCCGCTCCAAGGCGGGGTCCTTTTCAATGTGTTTGCGGAATTCGTCCAATGTGGTTGCGCCGACGCACTGCAGCTCGCCGCGCGCCAGAGCCGGTTTGAGCATGTTGCTGGCGTCCATGGCGCCCTGGGCCGCCCCCGCGCCGACGACAGTATGCAATTCGTCGATGAAGAGGATGATGTCGCCCTGACCGCGTTGAATCTCCTCAATGGTGGCTTTCAGCCGCTCCTCGAACTCGCCGCGGAAGCGCGAGCCCGCGATCATGGCGCCCAGATCAAGCGCCACCACCGTCTTGCCGCTCAGAATCTCGGGCACATCGTTGTCGGCGATTTTCTGCGCCAGGCCCTCTAGGATGGCGGTCTTGCCGACGCCGGCCTCGCCAATCATCACCGGGTTGTTTTTCGTGCGGCGGGAGAGAACCTGAATCACACGCAGTATTTCTTCGTCGCGCCCGATGACCGGGTCGAGTTTGCCGGCGCGCGCCATCTGCGTAAGGTCGCGGCTGTATTTTTCCAGCACCTTGTAGCGTGCTTCCGCCTGGGGGCTGGTCACGCGCTGGCCGCCACGCAGCTCTTTGATGGAGGTGGTGACGCGGTCGCGGGAGATGCCTGCTTCCGACAGGATACGCGCCACATTTGTGTTTCGCTCCGAGAGAATGGCGAGGAAGATGTGTTCGGTGGAGATGAATTCGTCCTTCAGGCGATTTGCATCTTCATTGGCCAGGTCGATAATGCGCTTGACGCGCGGGGTGATGAACACCTGGCCAGTGCCGCCGCCATAAATGGCTGCCTTCGGGCTGGCGCGGAGCACATCATCGAGACGCTGCTGCAGCAGCTCCGCCTCCACCTTGAGCAATTCCAAAATCTGCGGGATGACACCCTCGGGCTGCTCGAGCAGCGCAA
>CAJWGI010000079.1 GCA_913031335.1 uncultured Anaerolineales bacterium
CCTTGGCGCGCCTTCCAGCGGGTTGCACCTCTGCGGCAATGTAGCGCGTTTGCTCTACAGCGCTGCGCGACATACCGATGAAGAACGCGCCCCCGAGGAAGAGCCAGAAAGCGCCCTGCAGCACGGCCAGCGCCCCGGTTGCCATGCCCACAATCGCGGCGAGGAATCCGGCGGAAAGCCCGAGGCGGCGGCCGAGACGGTCCATCATCCAGCCGACCGGATAGGCACCGGCCGCACGGCCGAGTGCCATCACCGTGGTGGGCACCCCGGCGGAGGCGTCGCTGCCTGTCATGCGCACAGCGATAATCGGCGTCACGGTGAAAATGGCCACCAGCGCCGTGGAGTACAGGCTCGTGGTAGCGAAAAGCACCGTGGTGATACGCCGAGTGATTGCCGCTTCAATATCGGTTGGTATTCTCATGGGCTACAGCGGCGCGCAACCGCGCGCAGAAGAACAGATTTTACCGTCTTTTGCTTGACTCCGCCGCGCCACCGATATACGCTTACGGTGCTATGCACCGCGCTGCACCACCCGCAGGCCTGCTTCGTCTGCTATTCCGGTTGCCGCTGCTGCTCTATCGCGCGCACCTCGGGTGGTTGCTCGGAAGCCGTTTCTTGATGCTCACGCACACCGGCCGCCGCAGCGGGCTTCCGCGCAAGGCGGTGCTGGAGGTGGTGCACCGCGACGCGTCTGCGGGGAGTTATTACGTAGTGGCCGCATATGCCCGGCATGCAGACTGGTTCCGCAACATCATGCAGGACCCTCATGTCTGCGTCACCGCAGGGCGAAGAACATTCCCAGCCTCGGCCGAGAGTCTCGAGCACGCAGCCGCCCGCGACGTGCTCGCCGAATATGCGCGGCAGCATCCGCGTGCGTTGCGCACCATTGCGCGCCTGTTCCGCCTCGAATATGACGGAAGCGCGCAGAGCATCGACTCAATGGCGCTCGCGCTGCCGGTAGTCTCGCTATGCCCGCGGTGACGATCCCTGAACTCACGAGAAAAATCGGAGCGCGGATGCTTGGTTGGAAGATATTCTGCGAGATTTCCGGATAATGAGCAAGCATACCTGAAAGTTCAACTTGGTCATAATCCTAACCCGGATTCATTCCTTCGGATCTAGGCGCGCTGCTCGATGGGAACGTATTCGACCTCGTAGCCGAAGTGCGCTGGGCCGCCAAGTGCCAACCCCTCTGGTGTCCGCCACTGCGGGTCACACGGTATACCAATTGCATCGACACGGTAGCCGTATCGTAAATGCTCGGTCGTTACCGCGTCGCCCGTGTCACTATCCAACAACGTAATTAAATCAGGCACCACGGCCACCGGATCATCATCAACAAAGGCAATCAGATTCTCGTTCTGGAAATGCAACACCATCTTTTGGCCACGATAATCTCCTAACCCCTCAATCGTGCACTCCCCGCGCGAATATCCCCCTTCAATACGCCGCAAAACATCAACGATCTTGCCAGTAAACAGATGTATTCCATCCGTCGCTTTGAGTACAGTCTCAATCACATTGTGGTGTGCATCACGCGCATCTGAGATGGCTTTGCCGATCTCGATGACCCGTGTCACGCTGTTCGGCACAGATGAACGCTTTAATTCTGATCCACTGGCGGGATAGAGCGCTGCACTGGCTTCAGCACCCATGTCAGTCGCTATACTGCGCGAAAAGCGTTCTGTCCAATGATTGTCTATCGTTTCAAGAATCAACGAATTCCCCTTTTCATCGGCCATCGCCATGGGTGTCGCCGATATACCGTGCAACGTCCACGTGACAAGCGGGATTTCGGGGTAAGCGCGTCCCATACCGTCGGCGTCAATCAGCGGCAGATTAAGCGCTGCAGCTACACTTACAGGCACAATTGAATTGGCACCGCCAATTTCGGCCGAAATCACGGCAGTGAACTTTCGTCCCATGTAACGTTCAAGCGACTGAAAGGCCTTGACCATATCTGCAAACCCCATCAGTTTTTCAATCATCACAACCGGCGCGCCGACATAAGCCACAGATGCACTAAAGGCATCATCGTCTATTTCATCCAGACCAACCAATTTCACAGGACCATATTCGCGGATCACTTGTTCGGCAAGCAACATGCCAATGTACGGATCACCTCCGCCACCAGTACCGAGAATCGCCGCGCCATAGGCGAGGTCGCGCATGTCTTCAACTTGCAAGTATCGCATTTGTTGTCTCCTGTTAATTGAAATACTCAGGCGGTCGACTGCAAGTCGCCAACAGCTTTGACACGCACTCGCAGGGCATTACCTGGCAAATAGGTGAGAGGGATTTCATCCACGTCCACGATTTCAACGGCATCTTCCGATGCCCCTGCTTTTATGGTCTTGGCGATAGCTTCAGTTTTTGCCTGCTCCAACGCCTCGTCCCGGGGCACTTCATCTATCTTGAAGGTAACATCCACCTCACCACCAACCTTAGCAATCGCTGCGCCGATGGCATTCGCCACAGAGAAATGATCTGGCCTAACCACTTCAGATGTTCCCTCCAGTTCATCCCCCACTAAAACCGATCCGCCACCAACCATGATCACCGGAACTGGATCAGGATTGGTCTTCATGCGATCAATAGCATCCGCGACCATGGTCTCCATGTGCACTGTCACGTTGGTTACCAACTGCCCGTCTAACGCAGCCACATGTTTCCGATCGCCGATGTCAGCCAACCCGGCGGCCACTGCAATGTCAGTCGCAGTTAATCTGTCCCCACCGAAGACAAGTCCCTGTTTTGTAAGTTCATAACCGACGCTTTTTGGCCCCACCATCACTGGGTCTGACTGTACTAGGCTACCGCCGCCAAGCCCAAAAGAATACGTATCTGGCATCCGGAAATTGGTTCTCACATCGCCCACACGCACAGTGTCCGAGGCTTCGCGCGGGAAGCCATTCACAAGGACCCCCACATCAGTTGTGGTGCCCCCGATGTCTGCCACAACCGCATCTTTCGTGCCCGACAGGAAGGCTGCGCCACGCATCGAGTTTGTCGGCCCAGACGATAGTGTGAGCACCGGATATGCGACCGCAAACTCGGCATTCATCAACGTGCCGTCGTTTTGAGTCAAGAACAGTGGGGCCTTGAGCTGAAACTCACCCAACGCCTTAATAAAAGATTCGATTGTCTGTTGTGCGAGTTCACTGACACAAGCGTTGAGAACCGCAGCGTTCTCACGCGGCAATAGCCCTAGACGCCCAATGTTATGCGAGGCGGTGACACGAGCAGTAGGGATTTCTTCGCGTACGATCGCAGCCGCCGTTTCTTCCATTTCAACGTTCACCGGTGAGAAGACACATGAAATGGCCACAGCTGTAACCCCCGAATCAGCGATCTGGCGAGCACAATCGCGTATTTCTTTCTCATCGAGAGCAGCAATTTGACGCCCGTCGAATTCGTATCCACCACGGGCAATGAAGGTGTGTTTTCCCAACGTGTCACGCAATCTTTGCGGCCAATCTACCAGGGGAGGAAGGGCGACAGTGGCTGGCGCTCCCAGCCGAATTACAGCCGTCGGCGTAAGTCTTTTGCCCTCGACAATGGCATTGGTGAAGTGTGTGGTGCCCAGCATGATCGCATCGATCTCATCTGGCTGAACCCCCGACTGCGCTTGCACCTGCCGCACTGCAGAAAGGATGCCGCCGGTCACATCGGCAGTGGTCGGCGTTTTGGACGATGTAACAATGTTCAATCCGTCCATCAGCACGGCGTCGGTGTTTGTCCCACCCACGTCAATTCCGATTCGCATAATCTACTCTCCTTGGTTAATTACTCCATCAAAACGATACTACTGTCTGGCATCCAACCAACTGGGACGCTAGCCCCGACAGGAAATATTTCCCGCTCGTTGATATTGTGCGATTCGGCAATCAGCCGAAAATCACCAGGTAGTTTTATCTCGTAACGGATGATGGCACCCTGATAGATTTCGCTGACAATCTCGCCGACAAGTGGCTGCCAGGAGAGACTGCTTGCTGCCTCGCCGAGCAGGATACTTTCCGGGCGGACCATCACCGTGACTGATTGTCGTGCCGAAATTGCTCGTAACGCTGTTGTTTTCACTTGCGCCGCTCCTATCGCAACAGTGATCCGGTCATTTTCGACTGCTACGACCTCGCCTTGAAGCATGTTGGATTCGCCAATAAAGCTGCTGACGAAGCGTGTCGCCGGTTGCTCATAGATGTCACGCGGCGTTCCGATTTGCTCTACCCGTCCATTGTTCATAACTGCGATGCGGTCTGAGAGCGTCATTGCTTCGCTTTGATCATGAGTGACATAGATCGTTGTGATGCCCAACTCACTTTGCAAGCGCTTGATCCAGTATTTCATCTCCTCGCGCAACCGTTTGTCGAGGGCGCTCAAGGGCTCATCCAGCAGCATCAAACGCGGTTCGATGACCAGTGCACGGGCAAGAGCAACACGTTGTTGTTCCCCGCCTGAAAGTTGGCGCGGATAACGTTCTTCATAACCACTCAACCCTACCTGTGACAACGCTGCCTGCACTTGGTGCTCTATCTCATGTTGCTTTTTCTTGCGAATCTGCAAACCGAAGGATATATTCTCGAAAACGCGCATGTGGGGGAAGACGGCGTAATTTTGAAATACCATCCCCATCTGGCGTTTCTCAGGTGGCAGCGGAGTAATATCCCGCCCATCGAGCAGAATTCGCCCAGCGGTAGGTGAGACGAAACCGGCGACCATGCGCAAGGTGGTCGTCTTCCCACACCCACTGGGGCCAAGCAGGGAGAAAAACTCTCCCTGCTTGACTGTAAAACTGATTCCACACACCGCCTGCACGGTGTGGTATTGCTTGTGGACTCCGACAAGCTCAAGCCCAGCTTGAGGCATCGAGACTAACCTTGCATTATCTTGTCAAACTCTTCGCTAAGTTCTGCCTGAACCGAATTCCACCAGCTCCAATCCGGCACCCAGACGTTCTTGACAGCTTCATCGTCATTGCGGACACCTACAGATTGAAATTTTTCGGACAATTCGACGTTCTTGTTAGTTGGGCGCATAAAGAAGAAGTCGCACAACTTGGCTTGATATTCAGCGGAGACCATCTGGTTCAACAGCGCATAGGCCAATTTCTTCTGTCTGCTGCCTTTAGTTATGCTGACATTCTGCTCAAGTATCGGCACACCCTCTTTCGGGCCAACCCATGCCACCGGCGAATCATTTGCTGCCAGCCCCCAGGCAGCACCATCATACTCATTCGCGATGATGATCTCGCCCTGCGCCAGCCAGTTATCCAATGTCGGCGAAAGATCACCCAGCTTGATGGGCACAAGCTCTTTCATCGCATTTAACCCGGCCTCAGTGTCCTGAACACCGCTCCCAAATATCTTGGAAGCCATCATGAACAACGTGGCGGTGAACGAGTTGTTCAGCGGGGAGAGAATTCCGCGTTTACCGGTGAATTCCTCGTTCCAGAAGTCAGCCCACGACACTGGAGCCTGCTGGGTTAGATCTGTGCGATAAGCCAACCCCAGACCGGCCCATGCCCGGATAATGCCAGTGCCCTCAAAAGCGAAATCCCACAGGTTAGCGGCGTTGGGTACGTTGGCTCTTACCTCTTCTACCGGCACATAGTAACCGGCATCCAGCGCCATCGCGGCTTCGGGCAAATTCTGGTTCACAAGGTCAAACGCTGGATCATCTACTCCGGAAGCAGCCAGTTTCGGGAAGAACATCGGGCCATTATCGATCTGAACTGTGCAGTTGAAGTCTTTCTCGAATTGATTGATCAGATTTTCGCGCTCGAAATCGGTCCAGACACTGCCCCAGATAGCGATGTTAAGCGCGGCACCGCCGGCGTCGAAGACTTCACCTTTGTAAACGTCCGCCTCTGTTGAGCCAGCGAGCGATAGGCTGTCGCAAGCGGTAAGCAGGTTGGCTGCCGCCAAGCCGGCACCAGTGGTGCCAGTCAATCTAATGAAATCGCGGCGGGTCAGTGACATCTTTCTTGATTTAATATGGGTGTTCACGTCATTCTCCTTAGTGATTACTAACAAGTCTGTGGCCTAAGTTGCGCAATGGTTTCGAGGCGGACGGCCACACCACATCAAGACCAGATTCTGTGCTTCTGTTCTACTTATATCTTACAACATATCCACCTCCTTACCTCCTCTCAGCCTGAAGCACTTCGAGAACATGGCTCGCTCACTACTATTTCCCAAAACCGGAAAACGCTTTCAGGTCGCCTGCCCGCGCGGTTATCAGCAGGCTGGCAGCCACCAGGGTGATGGCGAAAATCCCAGCGGCTGCCGGGATCGGATCTGAGTGAAAACGCAGGTGGTCAAAGATGGTCAGCGGTAGTGTCTGCTGCTGTGGGATAGCGAGAAAGACGGTAACATCAAACTGACCGAAAGAGATAATGAAGGAGAAGATCGCTCCAGCCATC
>CAJWGI010000080.1 GCA_913031335.1 uncultured Anaerolineales bacterium
CACACCCTTGGGCCGGCCGCCACGACCTCCGCAGAGACATCGTCTGCAAACTGCTCGAAGTTGGTCACAAACCGCGCCGCAAGGTCCAGCGCCTGCGCGTCATACGCATCTTTATCAGCCCACGAATCGCGCGGGTTGAGCACCCCGGCCGGAACTCCGGGGCACTTTACCGGCATGTTCACTCCGAACAGCGGATGCTCCTCGGTCTTTGTCTTCGCGAGCTCACCTTCGAGCGCGGCGTCCACCATAGCGCGCGTGTACGCGATTTCCATGCGCGCGCCCACCCCATATGCGCCTCCACTCCAGCCGGTATTCACCAGCCATGCCGCCGTTCCATGCTTGCGCATCTTTTCTCCGAGCATTTTCGAATAGACGGAGGGATGCAGCACCAGAAAAGGTGCGCCGAAGCAAGCCGAGAATGTGGCCTCCGGCTCACTGACCCCGCGCTCTGTGCCTGCCACCTTGGCCGTATAGCCGGAAAGGAAATGGTACATTGCCTGTTCCGGGGTCAGGCGACTGATTGGCGGCAGCACCCCAAACGCATCCGCCGTCAAAAAAAGCACATTGCGCGGATGCCTGCCTTGCCCGCCGCGCACATGGTTTGGGATGAATTGAATCGGATACGAAGCGCGCGTGTTTTCCGTGATTGTCGCGCTATCCAAATCAAATTCGCGTGTATTCGCGTCCATGTCAACGTTTTCCAGGATGGTGCCGAAGCGACTCAACGTGGCGAATATCTCCGGCTCCGCCTCCCGCGAAAGGCTGATGACCTTGGCATAGCATCCGCCCTCGAAGTTAAATACACCGCTGTCGCTCCACCCATGCTCATCATCGCCAATCAAGCCACGGTTCGCGACGGCTGAGAGCGTAGTTTTTCCCGTACCCGACAATCCGAAAAAGATCGCAGTCTCACCGTCCTCGCCGACATTGGCGGAGCAGTGCATCGGCAACACCCCGGCACCCGGTAAGAAATAATTCAGTACGGAAAAGATAGATTTCTTTATCTCGCCCGCGTAGCGCGTGCCTACTATCAGCACGGTCCGCTCTCCCAGGTTAAGCACTATCCCCGCTTTAGTACGCGTGCCGTGGCGTTGGTTATCCGCACCCATCCGTGGCGCATGCAGCACGGTGACGTCAGGGCGAAAGTCCTTCAAATCATCCTCGAGCGGCTGCAGAAACATGTTGTGTACGAACAGCGACTGCCATGCGCCTTCGGAGATCACGCGCACCTTCAAGCGATTCTCCGCGTCAGCGCAAGCATACACATCCATGACGTACAGCGTGCTCTGCCCCAGATAGGCCTGTACATCAGCGCGCATCGCAGAAAATTGCTCGTCCTCCAGTGCCACGTTGGCATTCCCCCACCAGACATCTTCGGCCGTACTGGCCTCACGCACGAGGAAGCGGTCATTTGGTGAGCGGCCTGTATGCGGGGTGGTGACAGCGTGGAACGGGCCCGAGTTAGTGAGTTTCCCCTCGCCGCTGCGCACAGCAGCCTCCACCAGAGCTGCCGGTGTCAGGTTCCAATGTTGTTCGGCATGCGCCAATCCGAAAGCGTCTAGCCCGTGTGTGCTTCGTATCATAGTATCAGCTCCTTTTCCCCATCATTGCAGAAATGTTGCGCTCAGAACCCCATATTTTTCAGCGTATCCAGCGTAGCCCGCACCGATGCCGCCGATTTCCGCAGCATGCCGCGCTCTGTTTCGTTCAATTCAACTTCAATAACCTTCTCGACCCCCCCGGCGCCGAGTACGGCCGGCACACCCACAAACATATTGCTCAACCCGTACTCTCCTTCCAGATAGGCGGTTACCGGCAGCACGCGCTTCTGGTCCTTCAGGATGGCCTCCACCATCTGGATTGTGCCAGCGGCGGGGGCGTAATATGCAGAGCCATCGCCGAGCAGCTTGACGATTTCTCCGCCGCCCTTTCGCGTGCGCGCCACAATTGCCTCGATCTTTTCCTGCGCGAGAAACTCGGTCAAAGGAATGCCGCCGATGGATGTATAACGCGTCAGCGGCACCATATCATCTCCATGCCCGCCCAGCACCATCGCCTGGACATCGCGCACCGAGACCCCTGTTTCCATGCCGATAAACGCTCGGTAGCGGGCAGTGTCAAGCACACCGGCCTGTCCCATCACTCGGTTTTTCGGGAAACCCGACACTTTGTGCCCAAGATAGACGATGGCATCCAGCGGATTAGTGACGTAAATAAGAATCGCCTTTGGCGAGCGCGCCACCACTTTCTCGGTCACATCGCGCGCGATTTTCGCATTCGTGTAAATCAGGTCCTCGCGCGACAGGCCTGGCTTACGTGGGATGCCCGCAGTAATCACCACTACATCAGATTCCGCAGTATCGTCATATTCAGAGGTGCCGGTCACGCGCACGTCCACGCCTTCCACCGGGGCGGCCTCGGCCAGGTCAAGCGCCTTTCCTTTTGTTTTGCCCTGAAGCGCCTCGATGTCAACGAGTACCACATCAGCCAGCTCTTGCGCCACCGCCCGATGCGCAGCCGTCGCACCGACAAAGCCTGCCCCAATGATAGAAAGTTTCTTGCGCACAATTGTGCCGCCAACACCCTCAGGCTAGAGCCTGACCGATCTCACCCGCTTAACTTTTCCCGTTGTGATGCACGGCAGCCACCCTTCCATCGGCCGCCCGCACAGCGGTAAATGCCGAGATCGCAACCGCCAGCATGTCATCGTCCGGGTCGCGAGTAGTCAGTCGCTGCAGCGCAAGAGTCGGGCGCACCAGCAGGCGCACAAAACCGATGTGCATGTTTCTGCCGGTCAAACGCAGGTATTCATAAGCCAGCGAGGCCAACACCGGCAGCAGCAGCAATCGGGTACCCAAGCGCCACAGCAATGGCAAAGGACCAAAAGCGGCAAATATCAAAACCGAAAGCACGATCACCACCAGTAGAAATGCCGTCCCACAGCGGGGATGCTCCCGCGGAAACCGCGCCACCGACTCGGGCGTTAGTTCCGCGTCAGCCTCAAACGCGTGAATCGTTTTGTGCTCTGCTCCGTGGTAGCCGTAGATCCGCCGAATATCCGGCACGAAACCAATCGCCCAGATGTACCCCACCACCAGCCCCAACCGCGCGAAACCCTCCAGTAGGTTTCCCGCGCCTACCGACAAGCCAACCCATTCTTCCCCGGCCTGCCCCAGCGCCGCGGGGAGCAAGAAAAACAGCCCGATGCCAAGCATCAGCGAGATTGCCATTGTTCCCCACGCCAGCGAGCCCTCGTAATCCGCTTCCTCGCCTCCCGCGACAGAGGCTGAGTACATCAGGCTGCGCACGCCCAGCCCGAATGCGTCCACCAGCCCGACGACCCCGCGCACAAATGGAGTTCGAGCAATGCGCCCGCGAAGCGGACCTGTGAGGGTCTGCGTGAATAGCTCAATCTTGCCGTCCGGGTTGCGCACTGCCACGGCCATGGCCCGTGCGTTGCGCATCATCACCCCTTCGATCACCGCCTGTCCACCATAAATTGGATTCTCGGTCTGCATGATAGCTCTCACAAAAAATAGGGTAAGCGCCTGCACTCACCCACGCGAAGCATTCTACAGCCACAGCGAGCGAGCGTCAAGTAGACGCACTGCCGATTATGTTATACTGCCGATGCAGTCATTTTTGCAACGCAACTTCACCCGCGCGAATATGTTCTAACAGCCGGGACGGCGGAGAAACCCTGAATTTGAGCGACACGTCCCCGAAAGATGCCGTGCTCGTAAAACGCGCTAAGAAAAACCCGCAGGAGTTCGGCGCGATATACGAGCGCTACGTCACGCGAATCTTCAATTACGTGTACTACCGCACCGGCAACGCCCACGACGCCGAAGATTTGACAGCGCGCGTTTTCGTGCGCGCGATGAATCATATCCCCGCGTACAAAGAGCGCGGTCTGCCTTTTTCCGCATGGCTGTATCGCATCGCCCACAACCTTGTGGCAAACTGGCACCGAGACGGCCAGCGCCGTCAGCTGCTGCCGCTCCATGGGCACATCTCAGCGGACTCCGACGCCGAGCAGCCCGACCAGGTCACTGAAAGAAACGAACAGACGGCGATGCTTCTGGAAGCAATCCGCACGCTGCCCGGCGACCGTCAGGAACTGCTAATCTTGAAATTCGTGGAACGGCTTCCAAACGCTGAGATAGCGCGCATGATGCGGCGCAGCGAGGGTGCGGTGAAAAGCCTGTACCATCGCACCCTCCTGGCCCTGCGCAAAGAACTCTCGAATGGGAATATGACCCATGACTGACAGCAAAACCGAAGCATCCCCGATGGAGGGTGAAGCCCCCGCCACAAAAGCTAAACGCTCTCTGTTTGCAGACTTGCTGGCCACCTCACATGCCATAAAGCGAGTTCTGGCGCCCGTCGATGTGCGTCCATCCTTTGTCAGCAGACTTGCCGACGAGCTCAATGCCAACGTCGAGAATGCCCGCGCCGCCTTAGTGCGCCGCCAGCAACGCCACGAGAGGGTGAAGTGGACCGTCATCGGCGCGGGTCTCATGTTCTATTCCCTTACATTAGGCGTGGTTCTCATTCGGATCGTGCGCTGGGCCTTGAGCCGCATGCGGCAATCATCGCCCACCCACGGCAGTTAATCGCCTTGCGCACACCCATCGACGCAGCCGTAAAACCGGCCTCCGCCCGGGCAGATGTACGCGCCAGCCTTCCTGATGGCCGTGTGCTCAGCGCGCCGCAAGGCGTCACCGTCGAGAGCATGATCCGGGCATCAGCGCTTCCTGGCGAAATACCCACCGTTGCCGCGCTGGTGGACGGCGAGCTCGCTGAGCTTACCACCTCACTGCGGCGCGACGCCGCCCTGCAGCCCGTCACCATGGCTAGCGCGGACGGGATGCGCGTCTATCGGCGCTCGCTTTCCTTCATGCTCATCACCGCGGCGCGCGAGCTCTTCTCCGACGTCGCTGTCTTTATTGACCACTCGGTTTCAAACGGCGGCTATTTCTGCCATGTCACCGGCAGAAATCCTTTCAGTAAGAATGAACTGGGCATCATCAAAACCAGAATGCGCGAAATCGTCTCGGCAGACGAACCAATAACCCGGCGGGAAGTGTCGCTGCCAGAGGCAATAAAGATATTCGAGAAGAATCACGATGACGACAAAGTGCGTCTGCTGCGCTACCGCGAGAAACCCAGCCTGGTCATCTACTCGCTGCGCGAAATGCGCGACTACTTTCACGGCTACATGGTGCCGAGCACCGGATACCTGCCTTACTTCGACCTGACAGCCGCCGGAGACGGCTTCATCCTCTGGTACCCACGCCGCCGGGACCCGACTAGGCTGCATCCGCCGGCGGCGCCCTCACCGCTTTTTGCCGCCTTTCAGGAATACGGCGGCTGGTTGCGCATGCTCGGCGTCCACAACGTCGGCGGCCTGAATGAAGCGATAGAAAATGAGCGCATCCACGAGTTATCGCTGGTCGCCGAGGCCCTGCATGAACAGCACATTGCCAGGATTTCCACCGAAATCGCCGCGCTGCATCCCCGCCCCCGACTGGTGCTCATAGCCGGGCCGTCGAGCGCCGGCAAGACAACATTCAGCAAACGGCTCACTGTGCAATTGTTGGCGCACGGCATCCGCCCATTTCATATGGGCGTGGATGATTTTTTCGTTGACCGCGAAAAGACGCCGCTGGACGAAAACGGCGACCTCGACTTCGAATCCCCGAACGCTATCGACATTCACCGCTTGAACCGGGACCTGCGCGCGCTCGCCGGCGGTGAGGAAGTGGCACTTCCGCGTTACAATTTCATGACCGGTAAGAGCGAACCCGGCCCGACGCTGCGGCTGGGCGCGGGCCACGTCATTCTGCTGGAGGGCATCCACTGCCTGAACCCTGACCTGATTACGCGCGTGCCTGACGAAAGCGTTTATCGCATTTTTGTTTCCGCACTGACGCAGCTCAATCTTGACCGGCACAATCGCGCCTCCACCACGGACACACGCCTGATTCGGCGCCTGGTGCGCGACGCCCACCAACGCGGATGGTCACCCCGGGAAACCATCCAGCGCTGGGAAAGCGTGCGCCGGGGAGAAAAGCGCCACATAATTCCGTACCAGCAAAACGCGGACACAATGTTTAATTCCGCACTGGCGCATGAACTCGCGGTGTTGCGTCCACTGGCCGAACCGTTATTGCTGCAGGTGCAGCCGCGCACCTCGGCACGCGTCGAAGTAAAACGACTGCTCGCGTTGCTGCAATGGTTTCGACCCTGCCCCGCTGACGTCGTACCCGGTAATTCAATATTGCGGGAGTTCATCGGCGGTTCGGCTCTGAAGGATTTCAGCGCATGGGATTTGCGGCACGCCGGTACGCACGGAGAATGACCACTCCGATGCCAACGCTCACCAACGACTGCAAACTCGAA
>CAJWGI010000081.1 GCA_913031335.1 uncultured Anaerolineales bacterium
CTGTGGAGCTGCTGCAGGATGATGAGCGTTATGCAGATCTTGCGCCGCCGTTGCAGGCCGAAATGGAGCGTGCCGGAATCACGCTGACGAAAATGACCGAAAACAGGCCGATCATGCCGGAGGAATACACCACGCTGAACACGCTGGTGGATACCGTCGAGCAGCGCTGCCTGGAAATGCAGGCCACCGAGCTTGCTGAAAGAAGAGCGGTGCTGGAAGCGGTGCGTGCCAGCATCCGCGCCCCAGCTTACGAGTGTTCCCTTCAGGAAGCCGATGTGCTCAGCGAGCGGCTACTGGCCACACTTCAAGAAGCCGATTACCAGACTGTGGGTCAAGTGCTGGAAGAACTCGCCATGAATCCCGATGCGATTCTGGCGCTGCATGGCGTCGGCCCGAAGGTGTTGGAGAAGCTGCTGGGCACGCTCACTGAACTGGCTGCCGCTTTGCCTGAGCCTGAGCCCGAGCCCGAGCCGGAAGAGGAAGTTGCGGCCGCGGAAGAAAGCGCCGTTGCTGATGCGTCATCCGAGCAGCCCGTGGCCGCGGCCGAACCCGCCGATGAGCCGGAAGAGCCGGCCGAGGCCGAAGCGGACATCGCCGAAGAGCCCGTGGTGCAGCCGGCGCACGAGCCTGTGCCGGAAGACTGGAAAGAGGACGAGCCGGACATCGACCAGCTGCTCAAGCCCGAGCAGAAAAAGAAGAAACAGCGCAAGAAGCGCACTGTGGTCTTTGATGACGAGCGCGGCGTGTTTATTACCTCGCACGCGCACAAGCGCGATGCCGACCAGTTTGAATGGGACGAGGAGTTATAGGGGGGTGGCGGTGAGCAAGAACAATAGCGTGAAAGGCCAAGCGCGGCGGAGACGAGTGCCGCTGCGCACCTGCATCGGCTGTCGTGAGACTGCCTCGAAACGCGGCCTGATTCGTATTGTGCACAGCCCAACTGGCGTGCAGGTTGACCCGACCGGAAAACAGGCCGGGCGCGGCGCTTACGTGCACGCGCAGTGGGTGTGCTGGGAGAGCGCTCTGCAGGGGCAGCAAGTCGCGCAGGCGCTGCGCATGGAAATAGGCCCGCAGGACCGGCAGCGGCTGCAGGCTCATGCCGCCACGCTGCCCGACGCCGAGTGCGACAAGGTGGTCCAATGAGCGAGCAGAACGACGCTCCGGTAGCGGTGCCGGTCCCTGAAGTCGTCACTGTACGAGATCTGGCCAGCCTGATTGACGCCAGCCCGATAGCCATCATCAAACAGTTGATGGCCAATGGCGTGATTGCCAACATCAATCAACAGATTGATTATGACACCGCCGCCATTGTCGCTGAGGAGATGGGTTGCGTGGTGGAACCGGTCAAGGTGGAAGAGGCCGCCGCAGACGAGGCTCCCGGTGAGGCGCCCGCCTGGCGCAAGTTAATCGAAGAGGAGGCCGCCGGGGATCTGGAGACCAGACCGCCGGTGGTGGCCATTCTCGGGCACGTGGACCATGGCAAGACCTCGCTGCTGGACGTCATTCGCCGCACGGAAGTGGCCGAGGGCGAGGCCGGAGGCATCACGCAGCACATCGGCGCTTATCAGATAGAGCGGGACGGGCGTAAGATTACTTTTCTTGATACGCCCGGCCATGAGGCTTTTACCGCCATGCGCGCCCGCGGCGCTCAAACGACAGACATTGTCATCCTTGTGGTAGCGGCCGATGATGGCGTGATGCCTCAAACGCGGGAGGCTATCGCCCACGCTCAGGCGGCGGGAGTGCCGATGGTGGTGGCGCTGAACAAAATGGATCGCACAAATGCAAATGCCGAACGGGTGAAGCAGCAACTTGCCGATGCCGGGCTGACGCCGGATGACTGGGATGGTGACACGATGGTGGTACCGGTCTCGGCCAAAGAGGCGACCGGCATTGACGACTTGCTGGAAGCGATCCTGCTAGTCACAGACGAGATCGCGATTCAAGGCAACCCGAAAGCCGCCGGCGCAGGCACGGTGATTGAAGCGCAGATAGATAAATCGCGCGGGGTTATGGCCACGTTGCTGGTGCAAAACGGCGCCCTCGCCAAGGGTGACGTGATTGTGGCCGGCCCTGCCTGGGGACGCATCCGCGCGATGTTCGCCCACGATGGAACTACCATTGAGGCCGCGCTGCCCTCGTCTCCTGTGGAGGTGATGGGATTGGACACCGTGCCGAGCGCGGGCGACATGTTCAACACTGTCGAGAGCGCGCGGCAGGCGCGGGCGCAGGCGGATGAGTACCGCGCGGCCCGAAAGGCCTCCAAGCAGAAGCCGGACACGGTCGATTTGCAGAACATCTTTGCTCAGTTCGAGGCCGGCAGCGCGCAGGAGTTGAACCTTGTTGTCAAGGCGGATGTGCAGGGGTCGCTTGAACCGATTATGTCTTCCCTCGAGCGGCTCGGTGACGAGGGGTTGAAAGTGCGCCTGCTGCACGCCGAGACCGGCAATGTCAGCGAGAATGATGTGCTGCTGGCAGCCGCGTCGCACGCGATTGTGATTGGGTTTAATGTCAAACCGGATGCAGCCGCGCGCAGTCTTGCAAGCACTGAGGGCATCTCCATCCGGCAGTACGAGGTGATATACCGGCTGGGGGAGGATGTTGATAATGCGCTCAAAGGGCTGCTGGAACCCGAATCCCGCGAAGTGGTGCTGGGAGAGGCGGAGGTGCGCGCCGTGTTCAAGATATCAAAAGTGGGCCGCATTGCCGGCTGTTACATGCGCGAGGGCGAGTTTCGCCGCAAGGCGCGCGCGCGCGTTTTGCGCGGCGACGAAGTGCTGCACGATAGCGCTGTTGCCTCGCTGAAACACGAAAAGGACGATGTCAATCAGGTGCGCAAAGGTTTCGAGTGCGGCATTGGCCTGAAGGGATTTCAGGCCTTTGAAGTCGGGGATGCGCTGCAGTGCTACGTAGTGGAAGAGGCGTGACGGAATGGCGCGAGCACGCGGAATCGGTCGCAAGCGTGTAGCCGAACGGCTGCAGGCGGCAATCGCCGATTTGATTCGCACCGGCATGGGCGATTCCCGGCTGGAACTTGTCACCGTGACGGATGCTCGCGTTGACCGCGAATTGGAACAGGCGAACATCTGGGTGTGCGCGCCCGCGTTGAAAGATGACCGGCGCGAGCAGGTGTTGGAGGCGCTCGCCGGGGCGCGTGGCTTCATCCGCCGCGAGCTGGCCGGGCGCCTGCGCATGCGCCGGATGCCACGTCTGGAGTTCCACTGGGATTTCACGCCCGACCACGCTGTGCAAATCGAGAAGCTGATTGATGGCGTCGCTGCGCTGAACGAGAGACTCGATGAAGGCGGAACTGCGCAAAGCTAGGCGATGGCTGCACGCCGCAGAGCACATATGCGTGGTGAGCCACACGAGCCCGGATGGCGACGCGGTCGGCTCGATGCTCGGGCTGACATGGGCGCTGCGCGCGGCCGGCAAGCGCGTCTCACCGGTCCTTCCCGACGACGTGCCCGCCACCTTCGCGTTTCTCCCCGGAAGCGCGGAAGTGACTCAGGAAGCGCCCGCCGACGCTGACCTGCTTGTGGCGCTGGACACCGCCGACATAGAGCGGTTGGGCTCGCTGGGCCGGCAGTTGGATCGGCCAATCGATATTAACATCGACCATCACGTCA
The DNA here is from genome assembly GCA_913031335.1 of uncultured Anaerolineales bacterium. Lineage (GTDB taxonomy): Bacteria > Chloroflexota > Anaerolineae > Anaerolineales > UBA11657 > CAJWGI01. The sequence continues at coordinate 3,630 of CAJWGI010000081.1, forward strand.
GCAACAGCCGTTTTGGCAGCATCAATCTCGTGGCAAGCGATACCGCTGCCACTGCTGAACACCTTGTGGAGTTGCTGCAGCCGTTTAGCCTTGCGCTGGACGAACAGGTGGCCAATTGTTTACTCACCGGGCTGGTGACAGATTCGCTCGGCTTTCGCACTGACAGCACCGGGTCAGCCACGCTGGCTACGGCGCAGAAGTTGATGCAGCACGGGGGCCGGCTGCACGAAATCTACGAGCGAACGCTGCACCGGCGCTCTTTTGAAGCTATCAAGTTGTGGGGTCAAGCGCTCGGCACGGCGCGCTGCGAAGACGGCCTGGCATGGACGCAGGTGACGCTGGAGGGCAAAGCGGAAATCGGGTACACGGCCAACGGGGACGCGGATGTGGTTTCGCAACTGACCGCTATTGAGGGAGCGGAGGTAGCCGTGGTTTTTGTGGAGCGCCCGGACGCGGAGGTGAAGATAAGCTGGCGCGCGGTGAGCGGTCTGGATGTGGCCGCTATTGCGCAGCATTTCGGCGGCGGCGGGCATCGCGCAGCCGCGGGTGCAAACATGCACGGCACCACGCTGGCGCAGGCCGAGCGCATGGTGCTGCGGCGTACGCGCGCAGCGTTGCAGCAATATCGGCAGAACGGCTCCGGTCGTTAGCGGAAAGCCGCGGCGGGGGCGAAGCCCTTTCATGAACGGATGGCTGCTGGTTGACAAACCGGGCGGGGTGAGTTCGCACGATGTTGTCCAGAGTGCGCGCCGCTGGCTGTGCCAGCGCAGAGTCGGTCACACCGGCACGCTGGATCCGCTCGCCACTGGACTGCTGGTACTCTGTCTTGGCGCCGCCACCAGACTGAGCGAATACCTGCTTGGACAATCAAAAAAATATCGCGCTTTGGTGCGGCTCGGCCAGACCACTGACAGCTACGACGCGGATGGGGAGGTCACCACTACGCAAGCGGTGAGCGTCAATCGCGCGGAGTTGACCGTCGCATTGCATGGATTCCGGGGGGTAATCGAGCAGATTCCACCGGCGTTTTCGGCGATAAAAAGCGCGGGGCAACGCGCGTACAAACTGGCGCGCGAGGGAAAGCCGGCGCGGTTGCCGGCGCGCATCGTGCGCATTGAACAACTCTCCTTGATTGATTTCGAAGCGCCTGATGTCACTCTGGAACTGGCCTGTTCGGCGGGTACATACGTGCGTTCGCTGGCGCACGACCTGGGCCAGGTGCTTGGTTGCGGAGCGCATCTCGCGGCTCTGCGGCGCACCGCCGTGGGGCCGTTTGCGCTGGAGCACGCCCACACCCCGGCGGAACTTGAAGCGGCATTCCGCGCCGGGCGCGGCGAGCGTCACGTGCTCTCTCCCGGGGCGGCGCTTAGCGACTGGCCTGAGATTCGGCTGCGGGGCGAGGACGTGCGCAGCCTGCAACACGGCAACGCGGTCACAGTCCCCGGGAGCATAGCCCCTCGCCTCGGTCTCGCCTATGATTCACGCGGCGAATTGATTGCAGTAGTAGAGGGACAGCCCGCCACTGGGCAATGGCAGCCCAGAAAGGTGCTGACCCTGGCATGACGCACGTGCACTCGCTGGCGGATGCGCAACCCGCCGTACCGACACTGCTGACCATCGGCTCCTTCGACGGCGTGCACCGTGGCCATCAGGCGCTGGCGACTGACATGGTGATGAGCGCGCGCAGCCTCGGCCACCAAGCGGTCGTGCTTACGTTTTTCCCGCACCCCTCTGTGGTGCTGCGTGGACGCCGTCCGGCCTTCTACATCCACCGGCCCGAGGAAAAAGCAGCCGCTCTGGAGGAGTTGGGCGTGGACTGGGTGGTCACGTTGCCTTTCGATGAGCGCCGCGCGCAAGTCACGGCGGCGGATTTTGCGCGGCAGCTGCGCCGTGAACTCGATTTCCGCCGGCTCTGGTGCGGCGACAATTTTGCCTTTGGGCGCGCGCGCGAGGGAGACGTGGCTTGGCTGCGCGAACACTCGGGTGACTTCGGGTTTGACCTGCATGTGCTCGCGCCAGTGCAGCAGCAGGGTAGGGTGATCTCCAGCAGCCGTGTGCGCGGCTACATTCGCGCCGGCGACGTGGCCGCGGCGGCGCGTTGCCTCGGGCGTCCGCTGCGCATCCCCGGAACCGTGGAGCCTGGCGCGGGGCGCGGGCGCTCTATCGGCGTGCCCACCGCAAACCTGACTGTGTGGCCGGAGCGGGCGTGCCCGGCGGCCGGGGTGTACGCGGCTTTTGCGCGGATTGACGAGAAGAGCCACGCCGCAGTGGTTAATGTCGGCCTGCGTCCTACATTTGAGGATGGCAGCGGCAGCGTCACCATCGAGGCGCATTTGCTCGACTTCAATGACGATCTTTACGGCCGAAGCCTGGCGCTGGATTTCATTGCGTGGCTGCGCGCCGAACGCAAATTCCCGCATGCGCAGGCTTACGGCGCGCAGATAGAGGCGGATCTGGCCGCGGCGCGTGCGCTGCTGGCGAACGTGGAGAACGAATGGCACCTGACCGAGAAATATACCTTCTGAGTCCGAGCGACTTAAGCCCGGAGACAATCGCGGTGGCCTTTGCGAAAACCTCGCGCAGCCCGCTTTCATTTCGCGAAATCGCCGCCGAACTGAGCGATGAAAAATCGGCTGAGTTCCACGAAAAATGGGTGGTCGGTTATGGCCACGCCTCGGTGGCCGAGCACGCGGTTTTACACATCGCGTTCGAGAACGTCTCCCGGCTGGCCATCGAGTGCATTG
>CAJWGI010000082.1 GCA_913031335.1 uncultured Anaerolineales bacterium
CGATGGCGGCGGCGAAATCGGGCTGATATCGTCAGTCTCGCAGCCCTTCTGCGGTGATTGCACTCGCGTGCGCCTTTCGGCGTGCGGCGAGCTTTTTACCTGTCTCTTCGCTTCCGCCGGTCACGATGTGCGCGCGTTGCTGCGCAGCCGGGCCTCAGATAAGCAGGTTTCAGCGCGGCTGACGGCCATCTGGCGGCAGCGGGATGACCGCTATTCAGAGTTGCGTAGCGCGCTGGCGGCGCGGCGACCACGCGTGGAGATGTCGTACATCGGCGGGTAGCGCCTCCGGCCTCAATCTAGGTTTTCAGTGGCGAGCTCCCAGAAAGAACCGATTTCGTACTGAAAGCGGCGCACGCCCACCCTGTGCAACAACAGGATCGCCATTAGGAGTCCGGCGGCCTCCAACGCGAACACCGCGCCGTATGCTTGCCCGGGCAGCGCGCCGGCAGCCAGAAATGCGCCCTGCAGCCCGCCCGATAGCAGCGAGGCCGGCCCCTTTGCCAGCGCCTGCACCAGCGTCCACGCCCCTACGAAAAGGCCGGTGTGCTGGCTGGAAGTCATGTCCATCATCAGGGAGACGCTGCCGACGGTGAAGAAACCGGCCCCCAGACCGAGCAGCGTGATGATGGCCACCAGCATGCTCTCGCTCTGCGAGAACCCGCTCGCAGCGAGGCTGCCGAACGCCGCAACCATGATCCAGCAGCCCAACCCGGCAACCCTGCGCTTGCCCATCCGCGGGATGAGGAGCATGCCGCCCAGCACCATCCCGGCGACCATGCCGACGCCCATATAGGTGTTGAAGAGCGTGGTCTCCGCGGGTGGTAGCCCGAAAACCTCGCCGCCAAACGGCTCCAGAATGACGTCATGCATGAAATAGGAGAACATCCCTACCATCAGGAAAACGGCGAAGTGGCGCGAGTGCTGGCTGCGCGCCAGCAGCGTGAGCGCAGCGCGCAGGCTCTCGTGACGGCGGTGCAATTCAGCCCGGCTGCGCGGCTCCTGCCGCCAGAGCGCAACCACGGCGAGCAGCAGCGCCACTGCAAAGCCGCCGGTGAAGAGGGTCACCATGCGCTCAAACGCGTAAATGCGCATGAACAACGCCGCTCCCACGCCGGTTACGATGATACCCACCATCATCAGAGTCCACACCAGCCCGGTGGCCGGTCCGCGTTCTGCCCGGTCGGTGCGGTCCGCAATAAGCGCTAGGTATGCCGTGCCGGCGACAAAGGTAGCCACGCCCTCTAGCAAGAAAAAGAGGAATACGGCAGCGACATTCAGCGGCGTCGCCGCGGGCGCAAGCCAGCGTGCCACCCATGGAGAAAGCGCCAGAATCAGGCCGGTGAGCGTAACACCCAGCAAGATGTAAAGCGTGCGCCGGTATCCGCCGATGCGGTGCACATCCGAGAAGTGCCCGAACGGGATGGCTACCAGCGCGCCGAGGTAGTGACCGCCGCCCACCAGCAGCCCGACAACCAGCAGGTCGAGCCCGAGCTCGACGCGCATGACGCGGTTGAGGACGCCTAGGAACAGCACCGAGAGCCCACCGGCCGCCATTTGGAAAAGCCCCAGTCGCAGCAATTGAGGTCGGGTCATGCCTTGGATTATTCGGCGCTGGGGCGCGACCTGACTGCCTCGGTCAATTCATCCCGCCTGAATCCGGCTGCCACCAGAAAGCCGGCAAACAGCAGTCCGGCTGCCAGCAGCTCGCCCAGGTATAACCATGCGCCAAATCCCATGCGCGTGAGCACACTGGCGAAACTTATCACCAGCGTACCCGCGGCGATGAGCAGGTTGCCAATTACGCGGTTGGGCAAAACGCGTTTGCGCCAGAAAAGGTAGGAAGACCAGAGTGCGCCGCCAACCAGTGCAATCACGCCGTAGATATTGAGAAATGGCGTCCCCAGCCTGATGGTCGCCCCCCCGCGCGCAGGCGGCATGATGCTGCTGTATTGCTCACTGATGGGCATTGTGCGAGTGAATCGGGTTTCGTCCAGAAGAGGCATCACCCGCAACATCAGCGCCAGCGCGGCTAGGCTTCCCAGCAGCAGTAAAACTGTCCAGGGCAGCACACGTTTGCGGGAGAAAAGCAGGTAAAGCGTACCCTGCCCGATCCAGGCGGCGTTCAGGGCTGCGCCAAAGAAATACCAGCTGAAGAACGCCCAGCGGCTCCACCGCAGCGCAAGATATGCCTCCGCGAAACTGGCGATGCTGAACATCAACAACCCGATGCCCCAGAACAGGAAATGCAATCCGCGGCGCACGAAAAAGCGTCGCAACACCACGACGCAAGAAACCAGCATCATTGCGGTTGAAAGGAAGGGCAGCAGTGTGTTTATCGTCATCACAAACTCACTAATTGTCAGCGCGCCACGGGTACAAAACCGAAGGCCCCCCGAGCGCCAGCATTACAAGCACGGCGAGCACAATTCCGAGCGAAAGGAGCAAAATCGGAATCACCTTCCATAAAACACTGAATCAGCGGGCATGCGCGAGCCAAGCGGTTTTGATTTGCGCGGCATTGTCGGTCCCGGTTCACTGCTCGCGCTGGCTGCCGTGATGCCGGGGTCCTCAGGCGTGGATCATTTCTCCCACCAACCCATGCATTGTTTCCATTATCGCTTCCGATAGCGTCGGATGGGCGTGTACGTTGCGCGCGATTTCTTCCCCGGTTAGTTCCAGATTGTGAGCCAGAGTCAGTTCGGGCAGCAGCTCGGTCACCTGCGGACCAATCAGGTGCGCGCCAAGGATTTCTCCGTATCTGGCGTCGCTGACAACCTTGACCCAGCCGCCGCAATCTCCCAGCCCCAGGGCTTTGCCGTTTGCGCGGAAATCAAAGCGCGCGGTCTTCACGTCGTATCCGGCCGAGAGCGCCTCGGCCTCGCTGTAGCCGAAGGAGGCCACCTCGGGATGGCAGTAAGTGGCGCGCGGCATCATTCTGTAATCCAACTCCACGCTGGGCGCCCCGGCGATGGTCTCGGCGACGATGACGCCCTGCGCAGAGGCCACGTGCGCCAGCAGCAATTTACCGGTCACGTCACCGACGGCGAAAACGCCCGCCACGCTGGTGCGCATGCCGGCATCTACCTTGACAAAGCCACCTTCACCACGCTCCACGCCCAGTGCACCCAACCCGAGGTTTTCGCTATTGGGCGCAAAACCGACCGCCACGAGCGCTTGCTCGGCCGTTACAGTCTGCACGCCACTCTCTGTTGATACCGCGACATCCACGTTCTGGGCGTTTGTCTGCAGCCGCTCGACTTTCGCGCCGGCGAGCACCTCGATGCCCCTTTTTTTGAATGCGCGCGTCAATTCTGCGCTCACCTGCTCGTCTTCCAGCGGAAGGATGCGTGGCAGCATCTCAACGAGAGTGACATGGCTGCCGTACGAGTTCCAGATAGTGGCGAACTCCACCCCTATTGCCCCGCCGCCGACTATGATTACCGAGGCGGGAAGCCGCTCTTGCAGGATTGCCTCGCGATAGGTGAGCACGCGCTGTCCGTCTGCGCTGAGAGCGGCCGGCACTGCCGGTCGTGCGCCGGTGCCCAGCACGATGTTGCTGGCGGTCAGAGTGCTCACCGCGCCGTCTGCGGCGATGACCTGAACGGAGGAGTTCGATTTCAAACACGCCGCGCCTATGTGCACGGCGATATCATTTTTCTTCATCAGGAAGGCGATGCCCTTGGTCAGTCGCTTCGCCACCCCGCGCGAGCGCTTGACGGCGGCACCGTAATCGAGCTGCAAATTCTCGAAGGAAAAGCCAAACTCTTTGCTGCGATGGGTTAGAGTGTGAGCGATTTCGGCATTCTTCAGCAATGATTTGCTGGGCACGCAACCCACGTTAAGGCAAACGCCTCCAAGCCATTCTCTATCTACGATAGCGACCTTTTGACCCAACTGGCTGGCGCGAATGGCGCACACGTACCCGCCCGGGCCAGCGCCGATGATGATTAAGTCGTACTTCATGCTAGCTTCGGACCTCCAATGCTCCCACCACCGTCGTCAGAAATGAATCGGCAATTGCGCCGTCGATAATGCGGTGGTCAAAGGTCAATGTCAGATACGCCATCGGGCGCGCCACCACCGCATTATTCTCCACGACCGCTCGCTGCTGGACTGCACCGACCCCCATAATGGCGCACTGCGGCTGGTTGATTATCGCGGTGGCCAGCAGTGAGCCGGAAACACCATGGTTGGTAATCGTGAAAGTGCCGCCCTGCACCTCGTCGGGTTGGAGTTTCCGCGCTCGGGCCCGCGCCACCAGGTCATTCAATTCGCGGGCGGTCTCCGCGAGGGATTTTCCGGCGGCGTTTTTTATCACCGGCACGATCAATCCCTCCTCCCCCAGTGAAACCGCCACGCCGATGTTGACCGCCTCCTTAAGCACAATCTTCTCCTGGCGCAGCGCGCTGTTCACAATCGGATGAGCCCGTAACGCGGCCGCGCTCGCCGCAACGAAATAGGCTGTCAGAGTGAGTTTGACGCCATCCGCGCCGAGCCGAGCTTTGTATTCGGCCTGATGCGCGAGCACCACGCTCATGTCCACCTCGAAAACGGTGGTGACGTGCGCGGAGGTGTGTTTGCTGCGCACCATGTGTTTGGCGATTGCCTGACGCATTGGTGTCAGCGCCTGTCCCGCGCCACCGCCGACTGGAGGTGGCGCGGGACAGGCGCTGATGAAGCGCTTTACGTCTTTTTTCGTGATGCGCCCGCCGTGACCCGTGCCCTCAACTTGGTCGAGGTCCACGTTGTGTTCGGCGGCCAGCCTGGCCACCACCAGCGAGATGAATGCGCCCTTCTTTCTCGCGCGAGCCGGGGCTGCTCGCGCGGGCGGCGCGGCAGCCGGCGTCTGCGCGGGACGCGAGGCCGCCGTGGGCGCTGTAGGCAATGTTTCGCCGACCTCCCCAATCCACCCGAGCAGCGTGCCCGCCTGCACCGTGACGCCCTCTGCGATGAGCAGTTTGAGCACCGTGCCGCTGGCGCCGGCGGGAATCTCGGTGTCCACTTTGTCGGTGGTCACCTCAAGGATGGGGTCGAATTGCTGCACGCTGTCGCCCTCACCCACCAGCCATTTGCTCACCGTGCCTTCAACCACGCTCTCACCCAGCTTGGGCATCACTATTTCAGTGGGCATCGCTTTCTCCCAAACATGCGGCTAATTCCCGCATCGTGGCTGTGATGTGCTCTACATCCGGCATGAACCAGTCCTGGAATGGGGGCTGTAGGGCACGGCGGGCACGTCCAAGCTGGCCAGGCGTCTCACCGGCGCGTCCAGATCGGTGAAGGCCTCGGCGGTGATGACGGCGGCGATTTCGACCCCGCAGCCACAGGTCAGGTTGTCCTCGTGCCCGATGCACGACACGTGGAATGCCACCTTGCCTTGCCGCTGCAGCAGCCAGGCGCGCTCATCCAGCCGCCGCGCCCGCAGCATGGCACGATAGAGCTTCAATTGAATCTTGCGGTCAGGCGCCGCCTCAGGCTTCATGCGTTTGCCCTTTAACTGAGTTTACCATGTGCGCCGGGCGGGATGCCGAATGTGGAGGCGCGGCGGCGCTCCTTTTCAGATCATCCTGCGCTTGTTCTCGAACACCGGCCTGTTCTCCAAAATGCGTAGCGGGGAGAAAATGGAGAGGTCGAGGCTCGGCGGCTTTCCCAGAATCAATTCGGCAATATAACGCCCGACGGCGTGGCACTGCTGAAAGCCGTGGCCGGAAAAGCCATTTGCCAGAAAGAACCCGCGTAGCGCCGGCCACTCACCGAGAATGGCATTGCCGTCAAAGGTGTTCACGGCATACAGGCCTGCCCAACCGCCGTTGATTTTCAGGCGGTCAAACGCCGGCATTACCTCGACAAGTTCACCCCAGAGCAGGTTCTCGAATCTTTCCCGCTCCCAGCGGAAATCATCGCAACCGACAGGATCATCCTCGCGCGAGCGGGCGCAGGTGAAGTTGCCATTCCCCTCATGCATGCAGTACAGACCGGAAGGGAAGAAAATGGGCGGCAGCAGCCCTTCGGGCCGCAGCCCGGTTTCTATGACTGTGACCTGGCGCTTGGTCGGCACAATCGGCAAATCGATTCCCGCGCTGCGGATAATATCGGCGGCCCACGCGCCGGCAGCGTTGACGACGGCGTCCGCTGCGAGTTCACGCCCCCCAGCCAGTGCAACCCCGACGATGCGGTCATCGCGCCGCAGGAACCGTTCCGCTTTTGCGTGAATGAACTGCGCACCGAGAGAAATCACCTTTTTCCGATAGCCGCTCAGCACCGCTTCCGGAGACATGGTGCCGTCCTTGCGTCCGAACGTCCCGCCCACGCAGCCCTCCAGATTGTAGAACGGATAGCGCTGCCGCACCTGCTCCGGCGAC
>CAJWGI010000083.1 GCA_913031335.1 uncultured Anaerolineales bacterium
AGGTCATAATCGAGCATGGCGTCATAGATCGGCATGATTGCGCCGCCCGGATAGCCGAAGATATGCTCCACGCCTTCGCGCACAAGCACCTCCATGGTTATTTGTGATCCGTTCAGTTTCGGCATTTTCAACTCTCCTCTCACGCGCGCGACCTGCCGCGAGTGCCGCCGACCGTGGTTCTTACCGCTGCTAGCCCACAGAAGCAAAAGAGCCGCTCCGTAGTGTGGGGCGGCTCCTGTTTTGCTCTCGCTTTGGCCTGGATGTTAGTGTGTGCTAACCCTGGCCGGTGCCGTCCCATGTGCATTCGGCTGCTCCACAATGACTAGAAGCAAGACGATTACGGGTAGGACGAGCAGTGTAAAGGACATTTCTGTGCAGGCGTTTTTATCTCAGATATGCGAGTCTACTGCAAGCGGAGGGTAATGTCAAGGCGATATTCCGGCCCCGATACTGGCCGCCTAAGCAAATTCCAACAGGTTCAATCGCCAAGAATCGCGCGCGCCACTGCGCGCATGCTCTTTCGCGTGCGCCGGGCGCGTGCCTGTATGGAGAGAAACGCCTTCTGCTCGCTCATGCCCATGCGCATCAATTTTCCCTTGGCGCGGTCAATCAGTTTGCGCGTTTCCAGCGCTTCTTCCAGTTCGTTCACGCGCGTGGAGAGCATCTGCTTTTCATTGAATCTCTCGACTGCCACGCTTATCCCCGCCTGCAGTGCGGGCAGGTGCAACGGTTTGAACACATAGCCGTAAATTGGAAGTTCGGAAAGGTCCGCAAGCGGGTTGGCTACGGCGTTCTCTACCAGCAGCAGGATTGGAAGCGGGCGCGCTCGCGCCAGTTTCCGCGCAGTTTGTAATCCATCCCCGAAAGGCAAGTCGTTTGCCAGAATAGCCAGGTCGCAGGCGTGCTGCCGCGCTAGGCTCAGCGCCTCGCGGCCATCAGCTGCAGCTGCCACTGTGTGGCCGAGCTGCTGCAGCATTTCCCGCAGTTCCCGGCGCACGCCGGTTTCGTTTTCAGCGATCAGGATGCGCATGGCGATGTCTTTCTAAACGTGGCCTATTGTAGGGCAATAAAGGGCAACAGCCAAGACTGCGCTTATCGGTATAATCGGCTCGGAGAGAGATGATGGCGACCGTGGAGCTGGACGAACTATTGACCGACGCGCAGGCAAAAGATCTTTTTTCCGAGGTCACCTTCGCTGACCAGCGCGCGGCGCGGCGCTGCCTGCAACGCCTGGCAAGCGCTCACGGGGTGCTGCCAGCGCTCTCTGCCGCTTTGCGGCCTATGCTGCGGGCGCTGAGCTCCGCCGCGGACGCGGACAGGGCGCTGGTTAATCTCGAGCGATTCACGCAACGGGTATCCAATCCGGTCGTGCTGTGGGAATACTTGCATAGTAACCCGCGCGTGATTGAGAAGCTGGTCACCCTCTTCTCCGGCAGCCAGTTTCTGGCGGAGATTCTGCTGCGCAATCCGCATTACGTGGAGCGTTGGGCGCAACACAAGCGCCTTGCCCAGCCAAAAGACGCAAGCCGCTTTTTGGAGGAGGCCCACGCCGCGCTTTTCGGCCTTGAGGGCAGTGATGACGCGGTCACTCCGCTGCAGCAGTACGATGCGCTGCGGCGCTTCCAGCGCGCTGAGTTGCTGCGCATCGGCACCTGCGACCTTCTGGACCTGTTCGACCTGCCCACAGTGGTCGGGCAGCTCTCGCGGTTGGCCGATAGCCTGGTGCGCGCCTGTCTAGAGTTGGTCTCTGCTCACACCGGCATGGGTGCAGATGGCTTCGTGGTAATTGCGCTGGGAAAATTGGGCGGTGAGGAGTTGAACTACAGCTCCGACGTTGACCTTCTTTTCTTGGCTGACGCGAATGCGATGCGCTTCCAGCATCTGAGCACGCGTCTGATAGAGGCGCTTGGTAAGGTGACCGAGGAGGGCTTCCTCTACCGCGTCGACATGCGCTTGCGGCCCTGGGGCAGCAGCGGGTCGCTTGTGACTGCGCTGCCGGGGTATTTGAAATATTTGCGCGAGCACGCCCGCAGCTGGGAGAAACAGGCGCTGCTGAAAGCGCGTTCGATCGCCGGGGATCTGTCCCTAGGGGAGCGCATGCTGCAGCAGGCGCAGACACACCTTTTCGCGGCCGCCCCTGAAATGGTGCGCGCCGCCGTCCATTCGATGAAGAAGCGCACCGAATCACACTTGCGCCGCCGTGGGCGCGCGTGGGGGCAGGTAAAGCTGGGCGTCGGCTCTATCCGCGATGTGGAGTTTATCACCCAGTATTTGCAGCTTGCGAACGGCGCGGATCAGCCGGATATCCGCAGCCACAACACGCTGGCATCGCTCGCACTTCTGGGCGCGCACGGCCTACTGACACATGCTGAGCAGCGCGTGCTCACCGAGGGATACGCCTTTTTGCGCACGATTGAACACCACCTGCAGCTGATGCATTATCAGCAGACCTACGCGCTTCCGGACGATGCCGAGGCGCTGGCCTCGTTGGCCGCCCGGCTCGGGTTCACACGCAAGGAAGCGCGCGACGATTTCATCGCGCGATACCAGCAACACGGCGCCGCCATTCGCGGCGTCTACCGCCGCCATATCGAGGCCGAAGAAAGCCACCCGACTGCTGAAGCCGAAGAGCGGCTCGCCGGAAGCGCGATCCTGGAACGGCATGTGGCGCGCATGGCGCCCTCTTACGCACAGACTTTCGATGCGGCAGAAATTAGTCGGCACGCTGTCTTGAGTGGACGCCTTTCGGCAGATAACCTGGTGGAAATTGACGCCGTGCTACTCGATGACGGGCGCTGGCGCGTGACCATGGTGGGATACGATTACGTCGGCGAGCTCAGCCTGATTTGTGGGCTGTTGTTCGTGCACGGATGGAACATCGTCGATGGCCACGTGTTCACGTATGAGCCTACTGAGAAAGAAACCTCCCTCGGCACCGATGAAACGCCGCCGCAGGCGCACGACGAGCGCCGCTCCAGAATCGTGGACGTTTTCACTCTGAAGCGCGTGGCGGTGCTTGCCGGTAACGTGCCGGATGCAGACGATTGGGATGAGTATCGCCGCGAGTTGGCCGCGTTGATGGCGCGGTTGGAGGCAGGCGACCGGGAGGGCGCTCAGGGGGCGCTTGTGCGCCGGGTGGCGCGGACGCTGCGCGAGGTGCCTGAAGCGAGCGCACCGCTCTATCCCGTCGATATCAAGTTCGACAATCAGGTATCCGAACGCTACACAGTGCTAAACATTGCGGCCCCGGATACTCTCGGTTTCCTTTATGAGTTTGCCAACGCGCTGGCGCTCAATGGCGTTTATATCGCGCGAGTGGAAGTCGCCTCGGTGGGAGACCGCGTGCGCGATATTCTGTACGTCACCGATGCACGCGGCAGGAAAATCCTTTCCGAATCAAGGCGGCGGGAATTGCGCGCCGCCACTACGCTGGTGAAGCATTTCACGCACCTGTTGCCACGCTCTCCTAACCCCGAATCTGCGCTGCTGCACTTTCGCCAGTTCATTGCGCGGCTGATGGAGCGCCCCAGCTGGCCGGAGGAACTCGCCACGCTGGAGCGCCCGCGCGTTTTGGACGCGCTCGCCCGGCTTCTGGGTGTGAGCGATTTTCTCTGGGAAGATTTCCTGCGCATGCAGCACGACAACCTGCTGCCGGTGGTGCGTAATGTGGACGCCCTGACGGGCGCGAAATCGCGGGAGCAGCTCGGGGATGAGTTGGCGGTCGGCCTGCGCGCCGCGGATGGATACGCCGCTAAACGGGTTGCTCTGAACGCTTTCAAGGACCGCGAGATGTTTCGCATCGACATGCGTCACATTCAAGGTGTCATCACCGAATTTGGCCAATTCTCTGCGGAGCTCTCCGATCTGGCGGAGGTGATTGTCCGCGCCGCGCATGAACTGTGCTGGGGCGAATTGCAGCCGCGGCACGGCCTGCCGCGAATGGATAACGGGACACCCTGCCCGCTGAGCGTGTGCGCGCTGGGAAAACTGGGCGGGCGCGAGTTAGGTTTCGCCTCCGATATTGAGCTGATTTTTGTCTACGGCGGAAGTGGCCAGAGCAGCGGGCCGGAGGAGATTTCCAACTCCGAGTTTTACGAGCATTTTGTGCAGCGCTTTGTGGAGACCATTCAGGCAAAGCGAGAAGGGGTCTTCGAAGTGGATTTGCAGCTGCGCCCGTATGGCAGCGGCGGCAGCATGGCGGTCATGCTGCGGGCGTTTGAGCACTATTTCGCGCCGGACGGGCCAGCGTGGGATTACGAGCGCCAGGCGCTGCTGCGCCTGCGCCCGATTGCCGGCGACGCCGACCTCGGCAAGCGCCTGCTAACTTTGCGCGACGAATATGTGCACACCGGCGCGCAGTTTGACGTGGCCGCGATGCGCGCTATGCGCGAGCGCCAGCGCCGCCATCTGATCACTGCAGGAACCTTCAATGCCAAGTTCAGCGCCGGTGGGGTGGTGGACGTGGAATACCTGGTACAGGCGCTGCAGATAAACCATGCCCACAACGTTGACGGTTTGCGGCAGGCGAACACGCGCGAAGCCATGCAGGCGCTGCGTGCGGCCGATGTGCTCGCCGATGAGGATTTCGAGCAATTGCGGGACGCGCATCAGTTTTTGCGATTGCTGATAAACGCATTGCGCATGGTGCGCGGCAACTCGCGAGACCTTACAGTGCCGCCCGCCGGCAGCGAGGAATTTGCCTTTCTGGCGCGGCGCTTGCGCTACCAGAGCGACCTGGACACGCTGGCGACCGACGTCGCACGCCACTCGCACAACGTGCGCGAAATTAATACTCGCCTGCTAGGTTAGGGGAGGGCTGCCGGGGTGTGAGGACGCGCGTCCCCACACCCCGCGAGGTGTTTAAGCGTCGTAGTACAGTGTGAACTCGTGCGGGTGCGTACGCAGGCGCACCGGGTTCACCTCGTTTTCGCGTTTGTAGGCGATGTACGCCTCTATCAAATCCGGGGTGAACACGTCGCCTTTGAGCAGAAAATCATGGTCGGCCTCGAACTCGTCTAGCACACCGGCCAACGAGGAGGGTACCTGCGGAATCTGGGCTAGCTCCTCCGGGGGCAGCTCGTAAAGGTCTTTGTCCATCGGCTCGCCAGGGTCGATGCGGTTCTGGACGCCGTCAAGGCCGGCCATCAACAGTCCGGCGCAGGCCAGATAAGGGTTGCAGGTTGGGTCGGGGGCGCGGAACTCAACCCGTTTGGCTTTCTCGCTTTTTGAATAGACCGGAATGCGGCAAATGGCCGAGCGGTTGCGCTGCGAGTATGCCAGGTTGACCGGTGCTTCGAACCCGGGCACCAGCCGCCGGTAGGAATTGGTAGTGGGGGCTGCGAGCGCCAACAGAGCTGGGCCGTGCTTAAGCAGCCCGCCGATGTAAAAACGCGCGGTCTCGGAAAGCCCCGCGTAGCCGGCTTCATCGAAGAAGACGTTGTTGTCATCTTTCCACAGGCTCTGGTGCACGTGCATGCCGCTGCCGTTGTCCTCATAAAGCGGTTTCGGCATGAATGTGGCCGTTAGGCCATGCCGCCTAGCCACGCATTTTACTAGGTATTTATACTTGAGTAGATTGTCGGCGGTGCGTAGCAGAGTGTCGTAGTGCAGGTCGATTTCGCTCTGTCCGGCTGTAGCGACCTCGTGGTGATGCACCTCCACCGGCACCCCTGCTTCTTCTAGGACAAGCATCATGTCACTGCGTACATCTTGCATGGTGTCGGCCGGTGGGCAGGGGAAATATCCCCGCTTGGGTGGTATCTGTGCACCTAGGTTGGGACCCAGATCCTCGCCGCTGTTCCACCAGGCTTCGCGACTGTCCACCGCGTAGAACGAGGAGTACGGCGTGCTTTCGTAGCGCACATCGTCGAAGATGAAGAACTCCGCCTCCGGACCCCAGTAGCTGATATCCGCGATGCCGGTCTGTTTCATGTAGGCAACCGCCTTCTTGGCCACATAGCGCGGATCGCGCGTGTATGGCTGCCGGGTGATGGGGTCATAGACATCGCAGATGATGGCCAGTGTGGGTGCCTCCAGTACCGGATCCATGAACGCGGTGCTCGCATCCGGTATGAGCAGCATGTCGGATTCGTGAATCTCCTGGAAGCCGCGCACTGAGGAGCCATCGAAGCCGATGCCCTCATCGAAAAGCTCCGGGGTGAACTCGCGCGCGGGGATGCTGAAGTGCTGCCAGATTCCGAACAGGTCGGTAAAACGGATGTCCACAATCTTTGCGCCGCCCGCACTCGCGGCGGCAATGGCTTCCTGCGGGGTCTGTATGCCGGTTGTCATGGTCTGTTCGCTCCTTTTCTTGTTCTTGGTGTTTTACCTGCTCCGATTAATAGAGAAAACGCCCCTACG
>CAJWGI010000084.1 GCA_913031335.1 uncultured Anaerolineales bacterium
TTGTACGGCGTCTATTCGGTGGCGGTCCGGGCGCGGAGGCTGTGTTGGAAACGGCTACAGTTTCTCTGCTGGATGTTGAGCGAAGCGTGGATGGTTCCGGAACGCTCATCTCTATCCAGTCCGGCGATCTGTCCTGGGAAACGACAGGCACGGTGGCGAAAGTGTTGGTACAGGTGGGAGATAGCGTGCGCGCCGGCGATATATTACTGGAACTTGACCCATTGAGTGCTCCGCAGAATGTAATTGTGGCGCAGGCAGACTTGATTTCCGCGCGTCAGGATCTCGATGAACTGCTAAACCCTACCGCGCTGCAGATCAGCCAGGCACAGCAGGCCGTTGCAGATGCACAGGAGTCTCTGGACGATCTGCGCGACCCGAGCGCGCTGGCGGTTGCCAACGCGCAGCAGGCGGTGGCTGACGCACAGGAGGCGCTGGAGCGGCTGCAGGATCCGACCGCGCTAGATGTGGCCAATGCGCAGCAAGCGGTGGCCAATGCCCGGGACGTCCTGAGCGACCTTCAGAATCCCAGCGCTGCCCAGATAGCTGCGGCAGAGCAAGGGGTTGCCTCGGCGCGGGACACGCTGCGCGATCAACAGGAGGCGCTGGATGAATTGCTTGACCCGGACATCGACACGCTGCAAGATGCGGTGCGCGACACGGAGTTCGAGTTGGCGGATGCGGAGAAGGATATTGAACTGACGGACATCGGCAGCGCGACTAGCGCTCTTGAGAACGCGCAGGATGCATTGGAAACCGCCGAGGAAAGACGCTTGAGCGTGCAGAAGGCGCTGGACGCGTGCACGGTACACAAGGTTGAACAGGAAGATGATCGTGATTACATGCAAATTGCCGTCAGTGAAGAGGTGCTTCACGGTGGTTTTACCTATTTTGAAGGGTCGGTCTATGAGGTTTTTGAAGAGACCGGCGAGACTATGATAGACACCTTCGGCAGCATCGTGACGAAGCAGACCTACCGTGTGTGTGATCCGGACCGGGGTGAGACCGTGGATGGGGTGGTACGCACCCTTGCTGAAGCGGATGAGGATGTTGTTGCTGCGGAGGACCGTGTGCGCGAGGCTGAGTTGCAACTGGCAAGCACGCGCATGGGAAACACCACAGCCCTGGATGTGGCCACCGAGGCGCTCCAAGACGCCCGCGAAGCGCTTGATGATGCGTTAGCCGGTGTGGACGCGATCGATCTCGCCGTGGCGCAAGCAGCCGTGGATGACGCCGCCGGAGAACTGGCGGACGCGGAGGAGCAGCTGGAACTGCTGCTGGACCCGCAGCCAGAGGACGTGGCGGTGGCAGCCGGCAATCTGGCGGACGCAGAGGAGCAGCTCGAGCAGCTGCTGGATCCGCAGCCGGAGGACGTGGCGGTGGCATCCGGCAATCTGGCGGACGCAGAGGAGCAGCTCGAGCAGCTGCTGGACCCGCAGCCGGCCGATGTGGCCGTTGCGGAAGCAATGCTCGCGGATGAGTCG
Source organism: uncultured Anaerolineales bacterium (assembly GCA_913031335.1). Lineage (GTDB taxonomy): Bacteria > Chloroflexota > Anaerolineae > Anaerolineales > UBA11657 > CAJWGI01. Next base: position 1,482 of record CAJWGI010000084.1, read on the forward strand.
GAGCAGTTGCAGGAATTGCTGAATGGGCCTAATCCTGACGACGTCGTCGCTGCCGAGGCCAAGGTGATGGCAGTGCAGGCCACATTAGATTCGTTACGTGTGGTAGCGCCGTTTGACGGGCAGGTGCTGGCGGTCAATTACCTGGTCGGGGATTCCACGGAACAATCAACATCTGCCGTCAAGCTGGCGAACATGGAGCAATTGCGCGTAGAGGTGTCTGTGGATGAAACCGAGGTTAATGGCATACGTGTTGGACAACCTGCCAATCTCACTTTCGATGCTGTTTTCGGCGTGGAGGTAACCGGAGAGGTCACCCACGTTGCGCCTTACGGTGAAACGGTGCAGGGGCTGGTGCGTTTCCCCGTCACCGTCACCCTGAAGGAGAATGGCCCGGAGATGCGCCTGGGAATGACCGCATACGCAAGAATAATTACGGAGGTGATGCAAGACGCACTGGCCGTACCTATCGATGCGGTGCAATACGATGATGAAGGTGAGTACGTGATGCTTTCCGGTGGGCCCGGGCGCGAACAGACCCGTGTTGCGGTGGTGAGCGGCGTCATTCAGGACGAAATGGTAGTGGTCAGCGGAGAGCTGCGCGCCGGGCAGCGTGTGGTGATCTTCACCCCGCAGCCCACGCAGAGCGGTAGCCCGTTTGGGCCACCAGGGGGTGGCCGGGGATAATCCACCCGTTCGGGAACGTGGAAGAAATGTTCATGGATAACGGCTCGGTAATCCGCATCGAGAGCATTAGCAAGCACTACCAGATGGGCGATACCACGGTGCGCGCTCTCGATGGAGTGAATCTCAGCGTCCGTGCCGGCGAAATGCTCTCGATCATGGGGCCATCTGGTTCAGGGAAATCAACGCTGATGGCTATTTTGGGCTGTCTGGACAAACCCACAGATGGGCGCTACTGGTTGGACGGGAGCTATGTGGAGGATCTTCGTGACACGCAGCTGGCCTCAATCCGCGGCAAGAAAATCGGTTTTGTCTTTCAGCAGTTCAACTTGCTGGCGCGCACCAGCGCGCTTGAGAATGTGATGCTTCCGCTTATCTATGCCGGCGTGCGGGGCCACGATAAACGTACTCAGGCCGAGGAAGCATTGGCGCTGGTGGGGCTCAGCGATCGCATGGACCATGGTCCAAGCGAGCTTTCAGGAGGCCAGCAGCAGCGCGTGGCGATCGCGCGCGCGCTGGTCAACAATCCGGCAATCCTGCTGGCGGATGAACCCACCGGCGCGCTCGATTCCAAAACGGGAGTGGAATTAATGGATCTTTTCGGGAAACTGCACCGCGAACGCGGCCTGACATTGTGCGTGGTCACGCACGACCCGGAGGTGGCCGCCCGCACCCCGCGCATCGTTCGCCTACAGGATGGCCGCGTAACCGGAGACGAAACCGAATGAACGTTTTTGCCAATATCCGCGTGGCGCTGCGCGCGCTGGCGACCAACAAATTGCGGTCGGTGCTCACCATGCTGGGCATTGTCATCGGTGTTGCAGCCGTGGTGGCGCTGATGGCAATTGGTAACGGTGCGACAGCGTCTATCACCGAGCAAATAGAAGGCATCGGCTCAAATCTTGTGACCGTTTTCCCCGGGAGTTTCGAACATGGCGGACAGCGTATTCAGGCTGCGTTGACTTACGAGGATTACATGGCGCTGGAGCAGCATGTGGAGCGTGTCAATGCCATTGTGGCCAACGTATCTCAAGGTATGCAGCTCACCTATGCTGGTAACACTGTGGATGTACAGGTGACGGCCACCCTGCCTGCCTATCAACAGGTGCGCACCGTGGAAGTGGCGAATGGTCGCTTTTTCTTGCGCAGCGACGGTGCCAGCCGCGCGCGAGTAGTGGTGCTGGGATCGCAAACTGCTACCGACCTGTTCGCGGGTCTTAACCCGTTGGGGCGCACAATTAGGATCGGTGATGTGTTCTTCGAAGTGGTCGGTGTGCTGGAAAGCAAGGGCGGCGGAGGTTTTGGCAATGAGGACGAGATAGCGCTCATCCCGCTGGAGACTGGGTACACACGTCTATTCGGCAGAAACGCTTTCAGTCACGGCCAACGCAAGGTAAACGATGTGTCCATGTCAGCCGCTACCCCTGAGGACGTGGAATGGGTTATGGTGCAGATTGAGCGTATTTTGCGGCAGCGTCATGGGCTGAAGTTGAGCGATGATCTGGATTTCACCGTGTTTAGTCAGAATGCCATCCTGGAAACGTTTGATGAAATCACCGCCACGCTCACCATCTTCCTCGGCGCGATTGCCGGAATCTCTTTACTAGTTGGCGGCATAGGCATTATGAACATCATGCTGGTTTCTGTGACTGAGCGAACACGCGAGATAGGGTTGCGAAAGGCGGTGGGGGCGCGGCGCGGCACTATCATGTTTCAGTTCCTGATTGAAACGGTGGTGCTCAGCCTCATCGGTGGCGTGACTGGCATCGCGCTTGGCTGGGGCATAGCCTACGGAGTGTCTGCTGCCGACCTGGTGCAGGCGGATGTGCAGGCCAACACCATCGCCATGGCATTCTTTTTTGCGGCTTTTGTGGGCATCTTTTTCGGCATTTACCCCGCCAGCCGCGCCGCGCGACTCAGCCCGATAGAGGCGCTGCGCTACGAGTGATTGCTCGCGTGTAGCCGGTTGTGTAGCGAGGGAATATGTTGTCATCCACGTTGGAATCTAGCATGAGGAGGAGTTCTTGAAATGACTGCGGAACTGATTGATGGAGTTGCCATCGCGGGGCGGGTGCGAGCAGATGTAGCTGTCGGAGTGGAGAAGCTGGTTGCTGATACCGGCGTGACGCCCGGATTGGCGACGGTGCTCGTGGGTGAGAATGCCGCTTCTCAAACCTATGTGCGGGCAAAACGCAAGGCTTGCGCCGAGGTGGGCATCCAATCGTTCGGGCACGAATTGCCGGCCACGTCCACGCAGCAGGAAGTGGAGGCGTTGGTGCGCGACCTGAACGCGGATGCGCGTGTGCACGGTATCCTGGTGCAGCTGCCGCTCCCTGACGGGCTGGACGAGGAGGCCGTGCTGGCGGCTATCAGCATCGAGAAGGATGTGGACGGCTTTCACCCAATCAACATCGGCAAATTGGGTATGAAGGGGCGTGATCCGCTCTTCGTGCCCTGCACTCCGGACGGGTGCATGCGCCTACTGGAGGAAGCCGGGGCGCAGTTTTCGGGTGCGAACGCGGTGGTGCTGGGCCGTTCGAACATTGTCGGCCTGCCGGCCGCTATGCTGCTGCTCAAACGCGACGCCACGCTGACGGTGTGCCATTCGCGCACAAAAGACCTGCCGACAGTCTGTCGCCGTGCCGATATTCTTATCGCCGCCGTCGGTTGGGGAGAAATGGTGAAGGCTGACTGGGTGAAGCCGGGGGCTCATGTGATTGACGTGGGCATCAATAATAAATGGTTGGAGCACCCCGCTGACCGCGAGTTCACCTGTGCGGCCAGCGGCGAGATTTTCACCGCGCACCGGCAGGATGAATCGGAGAAGGGCGGTCGCAAACGTGCGGGCTATCTGGATGAGAAAAGCGGGGCGGCCTACTCGCGAGAGCACCTTCCGGAAGGGCAATCGGCGGAGGGACTGGTGAAGCTTTTCAGAAAATACAAGTTGGTGGGAGATGTCGATTTCGAGGCGGTGAAGGAAGTCGCCGGCCACATTACTCCGGTGCCGGGCGGCGTTGGCCCGATGACAATCGCACAATTGCTCAGCAACACGCTGCGCGGGGCGCGAGCAGCCGCGGGAAAATAATCCCCTCGACCAAACCGATACGCACAGAGCCGCTCATTGGGCGGCTCTTTTTTTTTTAGAATCCGTGAAACGCAGTCACTCGACGGTGACGCTTTTGGCGAGGTTGCGCGGCTGGTCCACATCGCAACCGCGCAGCACGGCGATATGGTACGCCAGCAATTGCAGCGGGATGGTGGTCAGCACCGGGCTGAGCATCCAGGAGCAATCTGGCACCCACAGCACGTGGTCGGCGAGCGCTTCGATGCGCCCATCCCCATCTGTGGCCACGGCCACTACCGGGCCACCGCGCGCCCGCGCCTGCTGCAACTGGCTGATCATTTTGTCGTACCAGCGCGCTTGCGTGGCGATTGCCACCACCGGCATGTCGCGGTCGATGAGCGCAATCGGGCCGTGCTTCATTTCGCCGGCCGGGTACGCCTCTGCGTGAATGTATGAAATCTCCTTCAATTTCAGCGCGCCTTCATATGCGATTGGCATCTGAATGCCGCGCCCGAGGTAGAGACAATGTTGCATATTCAAAAGTGCGCGGGCGACTTTTTTCGCATGCGGTTCCCGGTCGAGCAGCGTGCCCACCTGTTGCGGGAGCCGCGCCAGCTCGCTCACCAGTTCGCGCACGCGCTTGTCGTCCAGCTCGCCGCGCAGCTGGCCCAGCAATATCGCCAGCAGATATAAATCAACCAACGGTGTGGTGAAGGCTTTTGTGGAGGCCACGCCGATTTCAGGGCCGGCCTGCATGGGGATGCAGCCGGCGGCCATGCGCATGGCCTGCGAACCGATGACGTTAACGATGCTCCACAGCGTAGCGCCGCGCTCGCGCCCCTCGGCCATGGCTGCCAGCGTGTCGGCGGTTTCGCCGCTCTGGCTGATGGCCAGCAGCACGGTGTTCTCGTCCATGATCGGGTCGGCGTATCTAAATTCCGAGGCGATGCTCACTTCGACCGGCACGCGCGCGAGCGCCTCGATGAGCACCTTGCCTACCATTCCGGCGTGCGCCGCCGTGCCACAGGCCGTGATGACAATACGATTGATTTGGCGCGCGGCGGCCTCGGTGAGTTTCAGATCAGGCAGAAACACCGTGCCAGTGC
>CAJWGI010000085.1 GCA_913031335.1 uncultured Anaerolineales bacterium
GAGGTGAAGATTGAGCATGGACACGCCTGCACCAAGGAGGTGGACGACAGCGAGGTTTTCCGCGTCTGCCCATTCGGGCACGAGAACGCCATTGAGGTCAGCCGGGCGGAGCTGGCCAATGTCATCGAGGCGCGGGCGGAGGAGATATTCGATTTGCTGCTGCAGGAAATAAAGCGGTCCGGTTATGACGGTCTGCTGCCGGCCGGGGTGGTGCTCACCGGTGGTACGGCGCAGCTGGCCGGATTCCGCCAGCTGGCGACGGGCTCGTTGGGTTTGCCCGTGCGCGTGTCTGAGCCGCGAGATTTGCGTGGTCTGGTTGATCAGGTGCAAGGCCCGGCCTATTCAACTGTTGTGGGTCTGCTGAACTGGGCGCTGCGGGAGACCATGTTGGCCACGGGGACGCCGGCGAATGGACACGGCGGCAATGGTCGCCACCGGTCCAATGGGAACTCGGGGCCGGGGTTGTGGGCAGTTATCGGGGATTGGGCCAAGCGCCTCGCGCCTTAATATCGTAAACTCCGCCGGTGTGGGTTTTCAAGAGGTGATTGATTGTCAGCGCTGCTGACGAAAGGAAAAAAAGGTGAAAGCGAAAATGGAAATGGAAAATGCAGAAAACGCGATGGAAGTGCAAGTAGCAGCAAACGAAACAACTGGTTTTGAAGCTCCAACTTCAAAAAGCAAGCACGGAAACGCCGCGAGCGAGGGCTCGCAGGGTTCAGGGCAAACACAATCCAAACCCCCACAGGTCAGGAGGCCATACAGCATGAAACCAGCACCACAGGCAGAGACGTTCGCGAGTATCAAAGTCGTGGGAGTAGGCGGCGGTGGCACCAATGCGGTCAATCGCATGATTGGCGAAGGGTTGCACGGCGTTGAATTCATCGCCATCAACACCGATGCGCAGGCGCTGCTGCAATCTGAAGCGACCTGCCGCGTGCGCATTGGCGACAAACTCACGCGCGGATTGGGCGCAGGCGGCGACCCCGAGAAAGGCGCAAAGGCGGCCGAAGAGTCGGCCGACGAGCTCTACGAGGTACTCAAGGGCGCGGACATGGTGTTCATCACCGCGGGAATGGGCGGCGGCACGGGAACCGGGGCAGCGCCAATCTTATCCCAGATTGCCAGAGATGTGCGTGCACTGACCATCGGCGTGGTAACGCGTCCTTTCCATTTCGAGGGCGCACGGCGGGCGCAGCTGGCCGAAGAGGGAATTCAGGAGTTAAAGGATAAAGCGGACACCTTGATCGTAATTCCGAATGACCGCTTACTCCAAGTGGTGGACAAGCAGGCCGGGCTGCAGGATTCTTTTAAAGAGGCTGATAGCGTGCTGCTCCAGGGCGTGCAGGGCATTTCGGAATTGATCACCGTGCCCGGGCTCCTAAACCTGGATTTCGCCGATGTGAGAACGATTATGGCAGAGGGCGGAGCAGCATTGATGGCCGTTGGCAGTGCTTCGGGAGAGGATCGTGCCCGACTGGCGGCCGAGCAAGCCATTAGCAGCCAAATGCTCGATATCAGCATAGATGGCGCCCGCGGCATCCTCTTCAACGTGACCGGCGGCAGCGACCTCACCCTGTACGAGGTCAACGAGGCGGCGGCAATCGTCAAGGAGACCGCGCACCCAGACGTAAATCTGATCTTCGGGGCAGTGATCGATCCGAATCTGGAGGATGAAATCCGCATGACGGTCATCGCTACCGGGTTCGAGCGTCACACCGGCATGCGCCGGCGGGCGTTTGATCATCAACAGAAGAAATCAGCCCAGGCGGAACAGAAAGATGCTGAAACCACCCTTGAATCCGTCGCTGATGACATGGCGGAGCATTCGGTGTCTCTGGAAGCAGCCACAAACGAGGTCGATTTTATGGCGAATTCGTTTGATCCGGGGGCATTGGATATCCCCGCATTTCTGCGCCGGCGCTGAGGGTTGCTTCCACCACAGTGTAGCAAAAAACCGCGCGGATGCAATTGAGACATGCGTGTCTCTGATGGGGATTTGCGCATAGTGGGTGGCGTGGGAGTCGTAAAGTGCCGACCAGTTTCTTCTATCCAATGAATTGAAAAAATTTAAGGTTAAAACGTCTGCAAGCGGCCTTGTGATAAACGCTATCGGCATGATAGGATGCGTGCACTCTAGACCCAATATGTCGGGGAATACGATGTCGATTGTACACATGTGGCGTCTGTCGCACTGTTCTGGGGATTGCTGAGAGGCACTCCGTAGGAGGGAAAAATGCACTGCCCATTTTGCCAGTCGGCGCGCTCGCGCGTGATTGACACCGACCACGATACGCGGGGCGGAGTGCGACGGCGGCGGGTGTGCGGCGAATGCAGCGAGCGTTACAGCACCTACGAGCGGGCGATGAAAGCCACACCGTTTCTAATAAAACAGGACGGGCGGCGTGAAGATTTCGACCGGGAGAAACTGGAGCGCGGGATTCGCGTTGCGTGCGCCAAGCGGCCGGTCGCCAGCGCTGACATTTCCCGGCTGGTGGGCGAGGTGGAAGCCAGGTTGCAGGATATCGGCAAGTTGGAGACATCCAGTCGTGTTGTGGGCGACATTGTCATAGAGGGACTGAAATCGCTGGATCAGATTGCGTACATTCGTTATGCGATTGTATACCTTGGTCTGAGCGATTTGCAGGCAGTGCGGACTGAAATCGACCGGCTGTTGGCATAATAATCTGATGGGAGCGTAGTAATGATGCGGACAGAAAAGCACGTTCCTGAAACAGGTCTTCGGGAGGGCGCCATGCGGACGGAACCCGACATTGAGAATGACGCCTACCTGCGGCCAGTGACTAAACTCACGGATAATGCGCGGGTGGTGCTGGAAAAGCGCTATCTGCGCCGGGGCGATAGTGGTCAACCGATTGAGACTGTGGAGGAAATGTTCTGGCGCGTGGCCTATAACGTGGCCCTAGCGGAAAAGGAATTTGACTGTGATCCTGACCCGGTCGCGGAGGAATTCTATGACCTGCTGACCGGCCTGCGGTTTCTACCGAACTCGCCGACCTTCACTGGGGCCGGAACTCCGCTGGGGCAACTGGCAGCTTGTTTTGTGCTGCCAATCTCTGATGACATGGGGAGAGATTCGGCCGGCATTTTTCAGACTCTGCGTGACGCGGCGCTGATTCAGCAGACTGGTGGGGGCAATGGGTTCTCGTTCTCCAATCTTCGACCCAAGGGCTCCGTGGTCAAATCATCCGCCGGTGAGGCAACCGGGCCAGTGGGATTCTTGCGCGTGTATGACCGCGCCTTCGGTGAAATCGCTCAGGGCGGCACTCGCCGGGGCGCCAACATGGCGGTGCTGCGTGTTGATCACCCCGATATTCGCGAATTCATCACCTGCAAGGTTGACGAGAACCAGATTACCAATTTCAATATCTCCGTCGGGGTTACGGACGAATTCATGCAGGCGGTTCAGGATGATGCGCTCTTCGACCTGCACTGCCCACAGAGCGGGGAGATCACGGAAACCGTTCCGGCGCGCCAGCTGTTTAGCATGATTGTGCAGCACGCTCATCACAACGGCGAGCCGGGCATGCTGTTTCTGGATGCTGCTAACCGGCAGAACCCGCTGTTGCATTTGTACCAGCTGGAGGCCACCAATCCGTGCGGGGAGCAGTATCTGGGCCCGTACGAGAACTGCTGTTTGGGGTCCGTAAACCTGGCCCAACATTGCGGTGCGGATGGAGCAGTGGATTGGGAAAAACTGGCGGCCACCGTGCAGTCATCCACACGCTTCCTCGATAACGTGGTGACGGCCAACGCCTATGTTCCTGACGTGCCGAAATTGCGGGAAACTGCACTGCGGGCGCGCCGCATCGGCCTTGGCATCATGGGACTGGGAGACCTGATGTACCACGCCGGCATCCGCTATGGCTCACCGGCAGCCGAGGAGTTTGCCGGTCAAGTGATGGAGTTCGTGCGCTTTCATTGCATGCGCGCCAGCGTTGATCTGGCCGCGAAGCGCGGGCCGTTTGAGGCCATCCGCGGAAGCATTTACGACCCGGAAAACTTGAGATGGACGGCGCCGCAGCCGCTCAATTCCTACAACATGGACTTCGGACGCCCGGCGCTGGATTGGAGTACAATCACGGGCGGAATCCGGGAAAACGGCATCCGTAATGCCGCCCAGACCACCATCGCCCCCACCGGCACAATAGCCACAGTGGCGGGCTGCGAGGCCTACGGGTGCGAGCCGGCGTTTGCGCTGGCATATGTGCGCCATGTCAATGACAATGGCCGCGACCTGGCGCTGGAATACACCAGCCCGCTTTTTGAAAAAGCCCTGATTTCAGCCGGTGTCGACGCACAACAGCGCGGTGAAATCATCAGTCAGGTATTGCAGACAGGTTCGTGCCAGCAGGTCGCTGTCGTGCCGAAGGAAGTCCGGGAGGCTTTTGTTGTCTCGCAGGATATTACCGCAGAACAGCATGTGCGCCTGCAGGCCTGCCTGCAGGCGTTCGTGGACAACAGCCTCTCGAAAACCTGCAACTTCCCCGCGGACGCCACCGAAACCGACGTGGCAGAGGCATACAATCTGGGCTGGTCGCTGGGCTGCAAAGGCCTGACGGTGTACGTCACGGGAAGCCGCAAGAAGGTGGTGCTGGAGACAAAGGATACAGCTGCCGCGAACGAAGCCGGCGTGCCGGAGTCGAAACAGCTTTTCCCCGAATCGAAGAAACCGCGCCCAACGCGATTGCGGGGCTCCACCTATCTTGTGGATACGCCGATGGGCAAATCCTATGTGACCATAAACGAAAACGGTGACAGCGATCCTTTCGAGGTTTTCATCAGCACAGCCAAGGCCGGCAGCGAGACATCGGCGATATCGGAGGCGATTGGACGGCTGATTTCCTACGTGTTGCGCATTTCCTCCCCGATTATGCCGCGTGAGCGGTTGGAAGAAGCGGTGCGTCAACTGGAAGGAATCGGCGGCGGGCGCTCGCTGGGTTTCGGGCCCAACAGAGTGCGCTCCTTGCCGGACGGGGTGGCGCGGGCGCTACGCGGCTATCTGAATGATAAGGCCGAAAGCGATCTTCCGGAGGAATTGCACTCGGAGGAAGGCCAGCTCGCGTTTCGCTTTGGCGCCCTGTGCCCGGAATGTGGAGAGGCTGCGGTTGTGAATGAAGAGGGCTGCCGCAAATGCTACGCTTGCGGCTTCAGCGAGTGCTGAAAGCCCCGTAGCGCCACACCGGTACACTAACACGTCGCAACTGTTGCGGGATGGGCCTGTAGTCGCGGGCTCATCCCGTTTGCGGTTGTGGGCGCGGTCACATATCCATCAGTTAGCGGGCAGCGCGACGAATTCGAAGGTGATGTCGACGTCGTTTTCGGCCTCAATCATGCCGGCCACCGCCGGCGGCTCGAACCCGAAATCCGTCATCTGAACGCGAGCTACTGCTTGTCCGGAAAGCCGCTCTCCCTCCACACTTGCGCTTACCGTGAACACCGTCGCGTGCACGACGTCACGTACCAGTAAATCACCGGCAACTTCAAACGCGAGCACATCTCCCGGTACGTAACTCTGTGGCAGGCCGTGCAGTTCGGTGGGCGAGAAGACCGCCAGCGGGAATTTGCTGCTCTGTAGCCAGCGGTCGCGGATGGCCTTATCACGGCGCTCCTTGTCACTCTGGAAGGCGCTGATGTCAACAGTGATTTCCCCCACGGTGCTTGCGGCCGGATTCTCAAAGTCAACCATGATTTCGCCTGACACTACGCTTGTTGCCGCTACGGCGTAAGCGTAGCGATTGTTCTGACCGAGGAAGGTCTCTCCCACGCCGTAGGACACTGTCGACTGAGATGGGTCAATCACGAAGCGAGTGGGTCCAGCCGCGGCCGCAGGCGCTGCGGTCGGCGGAACCGGGGATGGGTTGGCCGGCGCCGAAGTTGGCTCTGGCGCGGTTGAGCTGGCGGGCGCAGGCGAGTCGGTGGGCTGTGGGGCCGCTGTGGGGGTGAATGTGGCAGTCAGTGTGGGGACTTCTGTGGCGACCATCGTAGGGGCGGCCGTGCGCTCAGCGGGCATCGCGGCTGACTGCTGCTGGGTCGCGGCCGGCGTGCATGCCACCACGATGAGGGCCAGAAACAACGCTATCGATGTGCCGATGCGAAACCGGCGGTATGCTATTGAGAACATGAATGGATTATACACATCTGAGTCACCACATCTTTAGATTGCGCACATTATAACGCCCTCGAATGAAGATTATGTAAAGGAACCCCGTCCAGAAGGTTGAGCGGTACGACAGTTCACGCATCGCGCGGCTAAAGTTCG
>CAJWGI010000086.1 GCA_913031335.1 uncultured Anaerolineales bacterium
CACGCCTAGCGGTTGCGCGCAACCGCTAGGCGTGGCCGCGCAGATAATACCGTGGAACTTCCCGCTGCTGATGGCGGCGTGGAAGCTGGCGCCCGCGCTCGCCGCCGGAAACACGCTGGTGCTCAAGCCGGCCGAGACCACACCGCTCACCGCCATGGTGCTGGCGGAAATCGTGCGCGAGGCCGGGCTGCCGCCCGGCGTGGTCAACATCGTCACCGGCGGCGGCAAAACCGGCCGGCTGCTGGTGCGCCATCCCGACGTGGACAAAATCGCTTTCACCGGCTCCACGGCGGTGGGGAAAGAGATAATGCGCGCGCTGGCGGGCAGCGGCAAACGTTACACGCTGGAGCTGGGCGGCAAAGCGGCCAACATCATCTTCGCCGACGCCGCCATCGATCAGGCGGTGGAAGGCATCATCACTGCCATCTTCTACAATCAGGGGCATGTCTGCTGCGCCGGATCGCGCCTGTTCGTGCAGGAAAGCGTAGCCGCCGAGGTGATTGAAAAGCTGCGCGAGCGCATGGAGACGCTTATAGTGGGTGACCCACTGGACAAGAACACCGACGTGGGCGCAATCAACTCGCGCGACCAGCTCGAGCGCATCCACGCCTATGTGGAAATCGGGAAGCAGGAGGGCGGCGAGGTCTACCAGTCTAGCTGCAGCCTACCGGAGAAAGGCTTCTGGCACGTGCCAACGCTGTTCAGCAATGTCTCTCAGTCGCACCGCGTGGTGCAGGAAGAGATCTTCGGGCCTGTGCTGGCGGTACAGACTTTCCGCACTGTGGACGAGGTCATCGCCAAGGCCAACAACACGCCCTACGGACTTTCGGGTGGGGTATGGACCGACAAGGGCGCAAAGATTTTCAAGGTCACGCGCGATATCCGCGCCGGGGTAATCTGGGCGAACACCTTCAACAAGTTCGATCCTGGATCGCCTTTCGGAGGCTATAAGGAGAGTGGAATGGGCCGCGAGGGCGGCATAGAGGGGTTGCTGCCATACGTGCGCCTCAGGGCGCCACGGGGGCGATGATGGGTAAGCGGCTGGACGTGCGCAAGACGCACAAACTCTTTATCGGCGGGCGTTTCCCGCGCAGCGAGTCCGGGCGCACCTTTCGCTGGGAAGCGCCGGACCGCGCGGCGACGGCGAACATTTGCCGCGCCTCGCGCAAGGATTTCCGTGACGCCGTGACGGAGGCGCGGGGCGCGTCCGCGAGCTGGGCCGGGCGCACCGCCTACAATCGCGCCCAGATTCTCTATCGTTGCGCCGAAATTCTCGAAGGCCGCAGAGCGCAATTCCGCGAGGAGCTGCGCGCGCAGGGCACGAGTGCGGCCGCCGCGCGCAAAGAGGTCGCCAGCGCAATCGACCTACTGATTTATTATGCCGGCTGGGCGGACAAATACGGGCAGCTCTTCAGCCGCGTCAATCCGGTCGCCGCGCCCTATTTCAATTTCACCGTGCTGGAAGCGACCGGCGTGGTCGCGGTTGTCGCGCCGAGCGAATCGGGCCTGCTCGGGCTGCTCGCCGCGCTCGCGCCGGTCATCACCGGCGGCAACACATGCGTGGCGCTGGCAGCGCAGGATTATCCGTTGTGCGCGGTCTCACTTGCGGAGACGTTGCACACCGCCGACCTCCCCGCCGGCGTGGTCAATTTACTCACCGGTTTCCGCGCCGAGCTGCTGGAGCCGTTCGCGACGCACATGGATGTGAACGCACTAGTCTATTTTGGGGATGACCGCGCCGAAATCGCTCAGGCGGAGAGCTGCGCCGCCGAGAACGTCAAGCGCGTCACCGTCTGTGGGCGCGCAGAGTGGGAGGGCACGCCCGCACTCAACCCGTACGCCATCCTGCGCACGCAGGAAACCAAGACCACCTGGCACCCAATCCGGTTCTGAGCGCGGGCACTCAGAGCGCGTAAATATCGCTGTATTTTTCGCGCAAGTAGCGCATGTACGGGCGCGAATCCATCTCCCCGCCGGTCACGCGCTGCACTAGCTCGCGCGGGGTGAACTTGCTGCCGTGGCAATGAATGTTTTCGCGCAGCCAACCCAGCAGCGCGCCGAACTCCCCGGCGGCGATGTCCGCATCCAGATTCGGGAGCGCCTCGCGGGCGCTGTTCAGCAGCTGCACCGAGATAAGATTCCCGATTGAATAAGTAGCGAAATAGCCAATCGCCCCGGTTGACCAGTGGATATCCTGCAGCACGCCCTCGGCGTCGTTCTCCGGGCGCACGCCCAGATAGCGCTCATATTTGTCGTTCCATGCTGCGGGGAGCTCGTCCAGCTGCAGCGCGCCGGTGAGCAAATCCAGCTCTAGCTCGAAGCGGATGATGATGTGCAAGTCGTACGTGACCTCGTCGGCTTCCACCCGGATCAGTGACGGCTTCGAGCGGTTGATGGCGCGATAGAACGCCTCCACATCCACAGCGCCCAGCGCCCCCGGGAAAGCGGCTTGCAACTGCGGGAAGAAATGCTGCCAGAACGGACGGCTGCGCCCAACCAGATTCTCCCACAAGCGCGACTGGGATTCGTGCACGCCCAGCGATATTCCGGTGTCTAGCCCGCTGCGCGCCAGATCCGGGGCCACGCCCTGCTCGTAGAGCGCGTGTCCGGCCTCGTGTAGGGTTCCGAAGAGCGCGGAGGGCAGGAAACTGCCGTTGAAGCGGGTGGTGATGCGCACGTCATCGCTGGAGAAGCTGGTACAGAAAGGATGCGGAGCCTCATCCTGGCGGCCGCGCTCGAGATCGTAGCCGAACTTTTGCGCAACCTGCAGTCCGAACGCGCGTTGCAGCTCGATGTCGAAATCGCCGTGCAGCATTTCATCGCTGACCGCGTCCGCGCGCGCGCTGATGTCATGCACCAATTCGATGAGCTCGTCCTTGATGGCCGCGAACATCGCGCGTACCTCCGCGGTTTTCATCTCCGGCTCGTATTCATCCAGCAGCGGGTCGTAGATATGCTCGTACGGGGCCAGGCATTCCGCCTGCTGCCGGCGCAGCGCAAGCACCTTCTGCAGATGTGGCTTGAACATGGGGTAATCCGCGGCCTGCCGCGCGCGCACCCAGGCCTCCTGCGCCAGCGCGGTGGTGCGCGCGATTTCAGCCACAAGCTCGCTGGGGATGTGGCGCTCACGCCCGTATTTGCGGCTGATGAAGCGTACCAGGCTGGCGTCATCCGAATCGTAATCCCAACCATCTGCCGCCGGATGCAGTTCGGCCAACAGCGCGCCGATTTCGTCAGTGACAAACAGCCGGTGCGCTAGCCCCTCAAGCGTGGCCAATTGCTCAGCCCGCGCCGCGCCGCCGCCGGGGGGCATGTATGTCTGCTGCTCCCACGCCAGTACCGAGGCGGAGCGCTGCAAATCGACCACTTCTGCCAACAGCGTTTTCAATTCAGTCAATTGCTTTTCCATCTTTTTCCTCCCGCAGGGCCCTGCGCCCGCGGCGAAGTCTACCATAATCGCCCGCGCCCGCTGCGGTATACTGCGCCGGCAGCGTGATGATTGCAGAAGAGTTCGCCCGCGAGGAGATAGTGCGTCTGGGTGCGCTGCTGCACCGCAATGAGTTGGTGCACGGCGCGGAGGGCAATCTCTCGGCGCGCGTCGGGCGCGAGCGCATCATCGTCACCCCGGCCGGGCTGCCGAAGGAAAGCTTGCATCCCGCGCAGCTGCTAGCAGTCACGGCAGCCGGGGAATTGGCCGACCGGCAGACGCCCGCGGCTGCGCGATTGCGGCCCTCCACCGAACTACCCATGCACCTAGGATGCTACCGGCAGCGCACGGACGTGCACGCGGTGGTACACGCACACCCGCCCAATCTAGTGGCATGGAGCATGGCCAGCGAAGCGCTGCCGGCTGCGCGCTTTCCCAATCTGGGGGTGACCGCGGTCGCCGAGCGCAGCGCTTCCGCCCACCACCGCGCCATCGCCGCTCTCATCGGGCAGCACGATGCCATCCTGCTGCGCGGCCATGGCAGCCTTACGGTCGCGCGCGACCTCGCCACGGCCTACGCCTTGCTGGCGGCGCTGGAACGCGCGGCCGCCCGCGCGCATCCATCTTGACCTCGACTTTCACTACGTGGTAGAATGCCGCCCGTGCCAATCGCCCCCATCGTCTAGGGGACCAGGACGTGGGCCTTTCAAGCCCAAGACCGGAGTTCGAATCTCCGTGGGGGCACAGATCCGGTTGCGCGTAGCCGCGCGCGCACAGCGATCGCATGTCTGACCAACCCGAAAATGAAATCTTTCCGCTGCCAATTAAGTGTCTCCGGCGCGCTGGCACTGATATTGCTGCTTTCCGGCTGCAGCCTGAGCGCGCCCGCGCCGACAGCCGCGCCGGTTCCGGACACTCTCAACGTGACCGTATGGCCGGAGTGGCCGGTGATGCGCGCGGGCATGCAACAGAGGGTGCATGTGATTGTGGCTGACACTGACGGAAAACGCAAAAGCAGCGCGACCGTACTGGGCAAATGGACGCGGCCAAGCGGCGAGAACGCGGCGCTGGTTTTCCCGTTGACCGACGCGGACGGATATACATTCGTGCTGCTTCCGGAACACGCGCCGGTGAGCGCGGCCGCGCTGCAGCGCGTGGATGTGCAGGCCACGCTGCTGGCCAATATCGGGCGCTCGTGGACGCAATATGAGCTGCAACCCTGAGCCGTCCCGCGCGCGGCTAGCCGTGCTGGCACGATGTTTGTGCGCCGGGTTTTTGCTGGCAGCCTGCGGTGGCGAAGCCGAGCAGCCCACCCCGGCCGTGGTGCAGCTGCCCGCCCAAACGGCTGCAGCGCCCACGCAAGCTCCCGCCGCGCACCTGGCCGCGCCCAGCGCCACCGCGCAGGCGGCGGCAATGCAACCGGACGTCACCCCACCGCCTGCGCCGACGGCCACCGTTCTCGTGCCCGAGCCGACAATCACGCAACCGCCTGAGGCCACCCACACCGCGGAAGCGGTGGTCGGACCACACAGCTACCCACCGGGGGTGAACCCGCTCAGCGGGCTGCCCGTGGCCGATGCCGCCGTGCTGCAGCGCCGCCCGCTGGCTATCAAGGTCTCCAATTTCCCGCGCAGCGTACGGCCACAATCCGGGCTAGCCGCTGCCGACATAGTCTGGGAACATTACGCCGAAGGCGGCACCACCCGTTTCACCGCAGTTTTTTACTCGCGCGACGCCGGGCGCGTCGGCTCCATTCGCTCTGCGCGCCTGATTGACACCACGCTCACCGAGGCGTTCGCCGGTGCGCTGGTGGCCTCGGGCATGTCTGACGGCACGCTAGAAAGACTACGCCAAAAGAGGTGGTATCCGGCGGTGATAACTGAATCCACTGGCTTCGGCTGTCCACCACTCTGTCGCGAAGGCCAGAGTGCTAACGCGGTCTTCGCTTCTACAGCCAATATCTGGCAGACCTTGAGCGAACTCGGTGTTAACACAGCGCCCACCATCAAGGGGCTGGCGTTCTGGAGTGTCACTCCCGCCGGCGGCACGGCAGGCACGCGCGTGCGCGTGCATTACAGCCGCGAGGCGTATTCGGAATGGCGCTACAACGCCGCCGGCGACAACTACCTGCGCTGGGCGGAAATATCCCCCGAAGAGATGGCGCCACATTTTGACAGCAACACGGGAACACAACTCACGACCGAGAACATCGTCGTGCTTTTCGCCAATCATGTCGTCGATTCCACCGTTCCCGAGGACTACGCCGCCGACGGCATCCATGCCGCCTTCGCCACCGAGATTCAACTGTGGGGCAGCGGTCCGGCGCTACTCTTCCGCGACGGCCAGGTATATTCCGTCACCTGGGTGCGCATGGATAGCGCCGACATGCCTTTTCTGGTGGATCCGGTCAATAACCCGGTGCCGTTGCGCCCCGGAAAGACCTGGTTCCACACTGCCGGGCTGTCCTCGGAAAGCGCGCAAAACGGCGCGGATTGGATCATAACGCACCACTCGCCCTACGACTGGGGAGAACTGATTTTGCCCACCCCAGGCATGGGCGGTTAAAGTCCGTAGATCGAGGAGATGTCATGCAGCTCGCTGACCGCATGGGCACCATCAAACCGTATTTCTTCGCCAAACTCGGCGTACGGATCACCAAGATGCGGACACAAGGAACAGATGTGATCCGTCTGGACATGGGCTCGCCCGATATGCCCCCAGCACCGTTTATTGTTCAGGAGTTGCAGCGCGCTGCCGACCAACCTGATCGCCACGGATATTCCCAGTTGGGCGGCTCACCCGGCTTTCGCGAAGCTGTTGCAACTTATTACACCCGGCATTTCGGCGTCACGC
>CAJWGI010000087.1 GCA_913031335.1 uncultured Anaerolineales bacterium
TTGACCAGTTCGGGCTGCCCCCAGTAATCGTCGAAGGTGACTTGCTTCGGGTCGCCGGGTTTAATTGTCTCGACGCGCGTGCGGCTGATAAACCAGAACAAAGCGCCGAATTGCACCACCATGAATAGCACGGCAAAGAGCAGTCTGCCAATGAATCCCAGTGCCAGCAAGACGAGATTGAGCACGCTCGGGTCCGCGGAAGCCCACACAGCCATAATTCCGGCAAGAATCAAGAACCAGAAGCGCCGCAGGATGCTCAACGACATCTCCAGTATTTGCTTGCGACGCGACACCAGCATTCTGACAGGCCGCGACCACAACTGTTCGCCCGCAGACCGTGAATCAGCACTTCCGTCACCTGATTCGGTCGTGAGCGGCGCCTCTATTGGAGCGTCTTCTTTACTCATTCGTCTTCCCCAGAATACTTGCCCTCTCTACCTAGGCGCACACCGGCGGTGCACATTGCTGCGCAAGGCAATCGTGTCGCATTATACTACGTTCCTGCGAGCGGTTTAACGAAACACGCCGACCGCTAGGCCGGCGCGTAGAAAACTCCATGAATTTTACTTGTCACTTCGGTCGCTGAATCCACTCCGGCTCAGGCGTGATGTCGGTCTCAGAGCGCTGCCCCGGGTACGGTCGGCCGGATTCGCTGAACTTCATCAGCGGGCGCACGTGCATGCCCTCGGTTACCACACACTGGCACGCCAGTCGACACCCGCCCAGTTCCCCGCTCGCTTCCAGAACATCACGCTCCGCACGCGTCCAATTTGTGGCTCCCCACTGACGAACTCCACCCGGCAGGTGGTGCAGCCCCCATAGCCTCCGCAGGCGTGCATGTTGTCCGCGCCATGGTCGGCAAGGGCAAGTACCAATCGCGTCCCAGCTTCAACATTGAATTCACCGACTCCGCCTATGGTTAGCTTCGGCACCTGTGTTTTCTTTCGCAGGATTGATTGAGCGTACGTTTAACGCCAAGCAGCCGCACTGTCAACCCGAAGGACCTAAGCGCACCCTCTCCGCCTCCGCTTCGGCGCCAAAGTCACCGTTGACCGAGACACCTTCCTCCCCATACATGTGCGGATAATGGCGCTTAAACTCAGAAACCATTAATTGAAAGGGCAAATCATCGAACTGGCCATAATCATGCAAATACTCCATGTGCCGGTTCCCTCGCGCATCGTATTCATGGAAAATCGAATCGTGCCTGCCATCGAATTCAAGCGGCCGGACGCCAAAGCGCTCGCACAACGAGAGATTGAACACCGGGGTAGCCTTCACCCAGGTTCCATCAAGATACAACTCTGTGTAGCCATGGAAGACGAACACATCGGTCTTCATCACCCGCTTCAATCTTTCGGTGGTGAGATGATTGCGCACGTTGGCATATCCTAAACGGCTTGGTATGCCCTGCGCCCGCGCACTGGCAGCTAACAAAATGGATTTCGAAACACAAAAGCCGTAACCTTGCGCCAGTACACTGCTAGCTACATATCCATCCTCCACAAGAAAGATGTGATACGGGTCGTAACGAATTTCATCACGAACCACGTAATACAGGCTCACCGCCCGTGCCACATCCGAACTCAGCTTGCCACACGCCCGCTGCGAAAACGCGGTCACTGCTTCGGATTCGCTATCCAGAAAGCGCGTCGGTTCAAGAAATCGCTGCATATCTTCCGTCATCCTTGCCTCTCTGACTACCCACGTTGCAAACGCCCACAGGAAGCAAAACTCTCGCCATGCCGCCGAAGCCACAAGTATATCAATATTCCGCCGCACTGCCGCGCGCTCTCATCCCCTCAACCCGATGCAGTTTTGTTCGCGCACTCTGCGTCACGAACGCCGGGTCACGCGCGCCGCCGGCCTTTCTGTGGTACACTCACGCAAAGTTCCTTCATGAGCACTTTTCTCATCGCGGCAGCACAACCCATCCGTGCGGACTTACATGCCTGACTCAGCCAGCAAAGCCTCCGCCCTGAGCTCGTTCACTGATTGGAGCAGGCAGGCTTTTCGGTTCATCGTCGACCCGATCGCCCGACTACTGGCGCGCTCGGGCATCCACCCAAACGTGCTCACCTTCAGCGGCCTTGCGGGAAACGCCATCGGCGCAGTGCTCCTGGCGCGCGGTGATTTCGTCTGGGGCGGTATATTGATACTGTTGATGGGGCCTATTGACGCACTCGACGGGGCAACAGCCCGAGCACGGGGAAAACTGTCACCGTGGGGGGCGTTCGTGGACTCCACCACCGACCGCTGGTCTGAATCCGTCATTATGCTCGGCCTGCTCATCCACTACGCTAACCGCGCCGCCACTCAGGAAGTAGTGCTCGTGCTGTTCGCTATCGTGGGCTCGCTAATGGTCTCATACACGCGAGCTCGCGCCGAATCACTCGGCTTTTCCGCCAGTGTGGGCGTACTCACCCGATTGGAACGATACCTTGTGTTCGCGCCGGCGCTCGTATTTCGCCACCCGGAAATCGCGCTTTGGATCATCGCCCCGCTGGCCAACATCACCGCCATACAGCGCACCATCCATGTGCGGCGACAATGGTACGTGCGCGACGTGCGGCGACAATGGTACGTGCGCGACGTGGGCAAACCAGAAACGAAGGGCTCCAAACGCCCTGCAGACGATTGTTGATGCAACGACGCTCGCGCCTTGCAGCGCAACCATCTAGTCCGTGAAGCGCCTCAATTCATCGCGCCGACCTGAACCGGAAAAGACCCGTGGCAATTGATTCGCTCGGCATTCACCTTGGCGGTCTATATATCCGTTTTTACGGACTCATTATCGTCACCGGCGCGATGGCTGCCGGATACCTCTCCGCATGCGAGGCCCGCCGCCACCAATTGGATTCCGCTTTCGTCTGGGACGCGCTCATGTGGACGCTGCTGGGCGGCATTGTGGGTGCGCGCCTGTACCATGTGCTCACCCCGCCTCCTAGCATGATGCCGCCGGGCACTCCCAACCCGTATTTGCAGAACCCGGCCGCCGTGCTGCAAATCTGGAAGGGCGGCCTTGGGATCCCGGGCGGAGTGACCGGCGGCGCGTTTGCCCTGTGGCTCTTCGCAAAGAAACGCGGCCACGGGTTCGTGGTCTGGGCCGATGTCGCCGTTCCAGGCTTATTGCTGGCGCAGGCGATTGGGCGCTGGGGAAATTTCGTCAATCAGGAACTTTATGGCCTTCCAAGCAACCTCCCGTGGGCAATCTACATCGCGCCCGAAAATCGGATAGCTGCGTTCGCTCAGTATGAGACATTTCACCCTCTCTTCCTTTACGAGTCCGTTCTAAATCTACTCGGCTGCTTGCTGCTGCTCTGGGCGGCCCGGAATTATTCCAAGCGACTGCTCACCGGCGAGATTGCGCTGGGTTACTTCATCATCTATCCCACAATCCGCTTCTGCCTCGAGTTCATCCGCGTTGACAGCAGCCAGATCGGCGGATTGAACGCAAACCAGAATCTGATGGCAATCGTGGCCGTAGTCTCAGCATTAACGTTTATTGTTCGCAGACGCCACCAAACTTAAGCGCTGTCACACGCATAGGACGGTAGCCCAACCACCCACTCCGGCGACATCAATGGTAAAATTATGCTGCGGCATGTTTGCCGGAGCATTGAAATGCCGGGCGTTGCCGGTGCAATCTTGACCAAGAAACCCTACCCACCGCAGGAAGCCAGAATCACAATCGGCGCCGTCAGCGTGTTCACGGCGCATACCTCCCACCTGACGCCGAGCGGCCATACTCACCGATGGCGCCCACCCACAGACGTAACCGAGACAGAAACACATGTCGTGGTAACGGTGGAAATCGCCGGCATGGAAGACGCGGAGTTTCATATTACCCTGCAGGGCAGGCAGCTGGCCGTCTCCGGCATACGCGAGAGGCGTTCGGGCATCCGCGCATTCCACCAGATGGAAATCTCTTACGGTGAATTCGCCACCGAGGTCAAACTGCCATCCCTGGTCGAATCTGAAGGCGTCGACGCAAATTACGCTGATGGGTTTCTAACTGTGCGCCTTCCAAAGCAGCTCCGGCACATCCCGATTATTGAAATCGATTAGCCCTATGAGCGCGTATCGATTCGAGTTCCGCATTCCTCCCAACTCAGATGATGCAGATGAACTGGATGAAATGTTGCTGAACTTCCCCCTTGAATTTGGGCAGATCGTCACCACGGTCAAAGAGGATGCCGAGCAGGACGAAGAGAAAGGCGCGGAAAAGTCGCTCGAGGACGCAATCCCGAGCGTGCTGCCGATTTTACCGCTGCGCGGAGTGGTCGTCTATCCGATGACCGCAGTGCCGCTGACGGTCGGTCAGCCCCGTTCCGTAAAGCTGATCGACGAGGTCACCAGCGGCAAGCGGATCGTCGGCCTGGTAGCCAGCAAGGACCCGGATCTGGAGACTCCGGGGCCTGACCAGCTTTATAGGGTGGGCACGGCGGCCGCGGTCCACCGACTGATGCGCGCCCCGGATGGCACCGTGCGCCTGCTGGTGCAGGGCATTGCCCGCATTAGGATAGGCGATTACGTCCAGACTGATCCGTATCTGAAAGCACAGGTCACGTTGAGCCCGGAAACAGACGAAACCGGCATTAAGATTGAAGCGCTCGCGCGTGCCACCGTGGAGCAATTCCAGAAACTGGCCGGGCTGATGCCATCCATGCCAGAGGAAATAATTTCATCCGCTTTGAACATGGATGACCCGCACCAGCTAGCGTACGCCATCGCAACGTACCTACGTATGGACTTGCGATTGGCGCAGCGACTGCTTGAACAGAACCGCGTCACCGACAAGTTGCGCCATCTACTCGGAGTACTGGGGCGCGAAGTGGAAGTATTGGAGCTGGGTCACAAAATCCAGAAAGACGCCCACACCGAGATGGAAGGCATGCAGCGCGAATATTTCCTACGCGAGCAATTGAAAGCAATCCAGAAGGAACTTGGCGAGGGCGATGAGCAAATAGTCGAAATCGAGGAGTTTCGCAAGAAGATCGAGGCTGCCGACATGCCGGAGGAAGCGCACAAGGAGGCTGTGCGCGAACTCGACCGCCTCGCGAAACTCCCCACCGCCGCAGCCGAATACGGTGTAATTCGCACTTACCTGGATTGGATAACCACTCTCCCGTGGGGGGTGACCACAGCCGACAATCTGGACGTGCAGCACGCCCGCACTGTGCTGGACGAAGACCATTACGGCTTAGATGACATCAAAGAACGCATTCTGGAATTCCTCGCGGTGCGCAAGCTGCGCCTCGAAAGACGCGGAAAGCGCCAGGCACAGTCCATAGACCATATTCGTCAGGAACGGGAGGGCGTGATACTGTGCCTGGTGGGTGCTCCCGGAGTCGGAAAGACCTCGCTAGGGCGCTCCGTCGCGCGCGCGATGGAGCGCAAATTCGTGCGCATCTCGCTGGGTGGGATGCGCGACGAAGCCGAAATCCGCGGCCATCGCCGCACCTACATCGGCGCGATGCCGGGGCGAATCATGCAAAGCCTGCGCCGCTGCGAGACGCAAAACCCGATCTTCATGCTAGATGAAGTAGACAAAATGGGAACAGATTTCCGTGGCGATCCCGCCTCCGCGCTGCTCGAGCTGCTGGACCCTGAGCAGAACCGTGAGTTCCGCGACAATTATTTAGACGTGCCGTTTGACCTTTCGCAGGTGTTTTTCATCACCACCGCCAACATGCTCGAGCCCATACCTCCGGCCTTGCGAGATAGAATGGAAACGCTGCAGCTGGCAGGGTACACCGAGCGCGAAAAATTAGCCATCGCCCGCGGCTATCTCATCCCGCGCCAGATCCGTGAGAATGGCCTGCGCAAAAACGAAATCACATTTAAGCCGGACGCCACAAAACAAATCGCTCGCTATTACACGCGCGAGGCCGGCGTGCGCAACCTGGAACGTGAAATCGCCGCAATCTGCCGAAAGGTCGCCACCCGCATCGCTGAAGGCGAATTCAAGCACGTGACCATCAACCTTAAGCGTATACAAGAGTATCTCGGGAAGCCGCGTTTCTTCTTTTCGGAGGAGGTGGCCGAACGCACCGCAGTACCCGGTGTGGCCACCGCCGTAGCGTGGACGCCCTTCGGTGGCGACGTGCTCTTCGTGGAAGCCACGGAAATGCCCGGCGAGAAAGGCTTTCAGCTCACCGGACAGCTAGGTTCCGTGATGCAGGAATCTGCCCAAGCAGCGCTTTCATACGTGCGCTCACACAGCGAGGACCTTGGTCTCGCCTCCGATTATTACCAGCACCACGATATCCACCTG
>CAJWGI010000088.1 GCA_913031335.1 uncultured Anaerolineales bacterium
CGGCTACCTGTATTTCCCCGGCATGCACCCGCGCCGACAGCGCGCCTACTTGCACTGGTCCACCCGCCACAGCGCGCGCCACGCGACGCAGCTCATCGCCGATTCCGAGGTCACGCGCAGCGACCTGATTGAACATTATCACGCTGACCCGGAGCGCATCAATGTGGTTTATCCCGGCTTTGACCCCACCCCTTTCGCGGCGGCCGCCGAAGCCCCGGAGCTAGACGATCTGCCCGAGAACTACCTGCTGCACGTGGGTACCTTACAGCCCCGAAAGGGATTGTCGTTCCTGATGGAGGCGCTCGCTGCGCTGGGCGACCATCCCGCCCGGCCCGCCCTGGTTTGCGCCGGCCGCCGTGGCTGGATGAACGCACCAATAATGCAGCAGGTTGAAAAACTCGGATTGCGAAGCCGCGTGCGTTTTCTCGATTACGTCCCGCCTGAACAGCTGCCGACACTCTACAGCAAAGCGCGCATGCTGGTGCTGCCCTCGTTATACGAGGGCTTCGGGTTCACCCCGCTTGAGAGCATGGCGGCGGGAACACCGGTAATCTGCAGCCGCGCCGGATCGCTGCCCGAGGTGGTCGGCGATGCCGCGTTGACCGTGCCGCCAGCAGACACGACCGCGCTGGCGGCCGCCATCCGCCGCATGCTGGCGGAAAGCGACCTGCGCCAGAAATTGGTAGCCGCCGGGCTGCAGCGCTGCCATCAATTCCCGTGGCAGCGCGCCGCCGAACAAACGCTGGCAGTGTTGGAGCGCGCATTTCAACTGTGAGCAGCCTGCCCGCTCCCGGCCATCGTCTTTTCCTCTCCGTCCCGGTGCACGACGTCACCTACGCCGAGACGCTGGACTGGATTGAATGTGCCGTCGCCGCTGGAGAGCCCTGCCAACTTTGCACCGTCAACCCGGAATTCGTGATGGCGGCGCAGAAGCACGCGCAATTCCGGCGCGTGCTGCAGAGCGCTGACCTGTGCCTACCCGACGGTCAGGGCTTGCTCTGGGCCGCGCGCTGGCGCGGCATAGCACTGCGCGAACGCGTGGCCGGTTCCACCCTGCTCGGGCTGCTGGCCGGGAGCGCGGCCACACACGGCTGGCGCATGTTTTTCCTTGGAGCGGCCCCGGGCGTCGCGGCGCGCGCAGCTGCGATTCTGGAGCAAAAGCATCCGGGCCTGCTCAAAATAGAGACCATGGAGGCCGGACCGCATCCAGAACAGGCCGGGCAGATTATCGAGCGCGTGCGCGCTGCCCGCGCCAATATCCTGCTGGTCGCCTTCGGGGCGCCGACGCAGGAACTGTGGATTGACCGTTACCGCGATGATTTGCGCGTGCCGGTGATGATGGGCGTTGGTGGCGCGTTTGATTTTGTGGCCGGCGTGACCCCTCGCGCGCCGCTGTGGGCGCAGCGTCTGGGGCTGGAGTGGCTGCACCGCCTGTGGATGCAGCCGTGGCGCTGGCAGCGCATGCTGGCGCTGCCCCGCTTTGCATGGGCCATACTCATCCGGTCCAATGCAGTAAGGACCGCGTAAAACTGCCCACGATGCCGAAGGTGCAAGGAGTGGGAGGAGTGAAATCATCCGTGATTTTTCTGAGTCCCGGGTTGACGCCTCGTGTATACTGACGGTGCTGCCGTATCGCTTGTTGGGTTATCACAAACCCAAAACACAAGCAGATCCTAGCAAATGCTGTCCAACTCTTTGGTGTCAAGGGAGTCGTTTGTAATGAAAACCGTGGCGATTGAGAATCTCACGCAGAAACAAGACGAGTTGGTTGATGCCGCAATTGCTGTCCTCGAGACAGCATACAATCCCTACTCGAGATATTTTGTGGGCGCTGCCGTACTTACGAGAAGCGGAGCCGTGTTCTCGGCATCCAATGTCGAAAATGCAGGTTATGGCTCAACAATATGCGCTGAGAGAATGGCTATCGGAAAAGCTAACTCGAGTGGGGCACGTGACATTATTGCAATTGCGGTCACTGGACGCTCGGATAACTTCGAGAAAAGCGAGATAACCGCTGGTCCATGTGGCAGCTGCCGGCAGGTAATTTATGAGTTCTCACAGGTTTCCGGATGTGATATTGAGGTCATTCTGGCTACCGCTGACAAGGCGAATGTTGCTGTGACTACGATTGAAGAGCTTCTGCCCTATGCATTCGGCCCAAAGCAACTGCAAATGAACATTTCGAAATACAGCTAACTAATGGGACTTGTTGTCAGCGCTCCCAGCTCGCTACAGGTCTTGTCGGAGGGGCCGACGTTAGTGGGGTCCACGTTCACGTTTGTACGAATGAGGAGGTGAGCCATGTAACCAGATATCCATATCCTGCTAGCGGTTAGTACCATCTGTATTTGTGCGGGTAAAAGCAGGATTAAGGCGCTTAGAACCAAGTTGCAGCACCCATACTGTATGCATAGACTAGGAGAAACTATTATGGCTGTTACATCGTTCAAGAATTACCGTGTCCCAACCACTTTCGTGATCGCATTGATCCCTGCCGCAGTTGCACTTAACGTGGTCGGATCATTCATCAACACCACCCTTAAACTACCAATGTTCCTAGATATGATCGGCACAGCTGTAGTGGCGATCACAATAGGTCCCTGGTGGGGTGCACTTGCTGGCGCGATGACGAACACAGTGCTGGGGTTCCTGACCGGGCCAATCATGTTGCCATTTGCGGCGTGTAATGTCATTGGTGCGTTGGTGTGGGGCTATGGGGTGCGCTGGGGCTTAGGGAAGACATTCCCTAAATTCTTCGTACTCTCTCTACTGACCGCGCTGTTTGTCACTCTCATGGCCGTACCGATCTATGTCTTCGTCTTCGGTGGAGCGACAGGACATTTCGCTGACATCATGACTGCAGCGTTTGTCGGGATGGGCCAGAGGCTGATTGTGGCAGTGTTCTCGAGCAATATCGTTGTCTCGTTGGCTGACAAGATCGTGTCTTCATTCCTGGCACTTGCAGTGATTGAAGCGCTACCCCCTGCCTTGACGGCACATCTAGACATTGTCAAAGCGCCAAAAATGCAGCTCGTTTTATGGATCGCTCTGGGCACGGTGATCGCTGCCGGCTTGGCCGTATTTGCCGCCAACATGGCTGCAGGCTAGAGGCTATCTGGCGGATGACTTTCTTTGGAATACTCACTGGAGGTAAATGATGAATACTGTATTAGTAATTGTGGCTGTGATTGTCGCAGTAGGTGCTGTTCTCTACATGCGCAGTGCAGCTTCGTCCGGAGCAGCTGACCAATCCGGTACCGTAGGGTATGTGACTGCTGCTGCCTGGACTTTCATGGCCCTGGGTGTTGCGGAATTCTTCATGCCCTGGGCAGCCGGAGCTCTGGAAAAAGAACCCTGGGTGGCAAGTGGTCAGTTTGGGATTCTGATGAGCGGCAATTATGTCATCGGGTTCCTTGTTTTTGTTGCCGGAATCGCGCTTGCCCGCACTGCGGGGCAGCGGAGACGAAGTAAGCAGGTACAAACAGACTCAGGATAAGCGATTGTCCCGCGCGGCAGTCGCCGTCACAAGCAACAGACACGCCTGCAATAGCGACAGGCGGGGAATGAGCGGGTTTTGGTGGTCTTGGCCCCGGAGCCCGCTCTTCCATTTTTCCAGCAGCGCAGGCCTTATCATATGGCAGACAAGGTGTACTTTAGCTCAATAGAAACATACGTCTCATAATAAGGGATTGCACCGCGGATAGTGAGAGCGCCGACCATCGTGCTATGACTGCAGAGATAATCAGTATTGAAGGCCTGACTTATCAGTATGCTCTTACTGACAAGCCAGCACTACTCGACATCAATCTTAGCGTTGACAGAGGTGAGTACCTGGCAATTGTAGGTCCTTGCGGCGCGGGTAAGACAACGCTTGCATTGTCAATGAATGGCATTGTGCCGCACATGATGATGGGTGAAATGAGAGGGCGTGTGTTGGTAGATGGGCGCGACACGACACAGGGGCCTGTACGTGAGATGGCGCGGACAGTGGGAATGGTGTTCGACAACCCGGAATTCCAGCTATCGCAATCGTCCGTGCTGTCAGAAATGGCCCTGGGACTTGAAAATATCGGCGTTCCCCGCGAAGACATGCTTCAACGGATTACAGAAGCCTTGGAGATTGTGGGCCTAAGTGGCTTTGAAGAGCGGTCACCTATGGCACTGTCTGGCGGGCAACAGCAGCGGCTAGCGATAGGTGCAGCTTTGGTCATGTACCCGCAGGTGCTGGTACTGGACGAACCGACATCGAATTTGGATCCTATCGGAAAAGAGGAAGTGTTCTCTGTAGCAGCGCGATTGAATGAAGAACATGAAATCACTATAGTGATCGTAGAACACGAGGTAGAGGTTGTAGCGTCCTACGCTGATCGTGTAATCATCATGGATGGCGGGAGCATTGTGAGTTCAGGCGGTCCCAGCGCTGTTTTCACAGATGTGGATAATTTGCGACGCGTGGGCGTTCGCCCACCCCAGGTGACCGAGATAGCATCCGGGCTTGCGAAACGTGGCTGCACGCTCACCACTATTCCAGTGACACTTGACGAGGCTGAAGCTGAGTTTTCAGATTGGGCATGATGAAAGAAAGCAGCGAGTTATCCGTGAAACCGATCAAATGCCGAAACTTGTGGCATGTTTATCCTGGAGGGTTCACTGCCCTTAAGGAAACATTTCTTGAGATCAGTGCAGGTGAAGTGGTTGGTATTGTTGGACAGAACGGCTCTGGCAAAACTACGCTTGTCAAGCACTTTAACGGGCTACTCAAGCCTAGCAGCGGCGCGGTGCTTATTAATGGGATCGATACGGCAGAAGAGTCGGTGTTCAACCTCTCCCGACACGCAGGATACGTTTTTCAAAATCCTAACCACCAGCTCTTCGCCACATCGGTATTGTCCGAACTCCAGTTTGGGCCAAAGAACCTGGGGCTGCCGGAGGATGAAATCTTGGCGCGCGTAGAGGAGACGACAGAGCTTTTTCAGTTGCATGCCATAATCGACGACCATCCACTTCGACTGAGTTTTCCCCTTAGAAAGATAGTCGCCATAGCATCGATCCATGCCATGCACCCATCAATCCTCATACTTGACGAGCCTACTACAGGACAGGATCACAACGGAGCTGCCATGGTGCGCAAACTTATACAGCAATTACGGAGTGAAGGCAAAACCGTGGTTTTAGTGTCGCACGATATGGCACTGATCGCAGAAGTTGCTGACCGCGTCGTAGCTATGTGGGCTGCAGAGGTGATTGATTCTGGTACGCCTCGAGAAATTTTTTCCAATTCGACAACCTTGAAAAAGACAATGTTGCAGCCGCCACAGGCGACACAGTTATCTCAACGCTTGCACGGGCGAGTGTTGCCGCAGATCACCCTTACTGTTGACGAGACGATTGATGCTCTCGCCCAGGTCGCGGACACATAGTTGACAGCCTATGGCTCACCACCTACCCATCCCCGTCACGTTTGTACCGGGTAACTCATGGTTTCACAGGTTGCACCCGACGCCAAAACTTATCTGGGCGGTCGGGGCTCTGGTGTTGGCTTTTTCGACCAGAAATCCATTATTCCTCGCATGCTTTTTCTTCCTGGGTCTCCTGTTCGTCATTCTCGCCGGCGTACTCACGACCTATGGTCGGGTGCTAGCAATCCTTCTTCCAATTTCCCTGTCGCTGATAGTGTTTCAAGCAATAGCACCTGCTTTCCCCCAACCGTGGATACCGATCGCACGCCTCGGTCCATTCACAATCTATCAGGAAGGGATTTACAGTGGCATGTCAATTCTCCTCAGAAGTTGGGCGGGTGTGAACTTTGCGGCGCTACTAGTACTTACTACACACCCTAGTGATCTCTTCACAGCATTGCAAAAACTAGGCGTACCTCACGAACTCAATTTCATGGTGTCGGCGAGCATTCAACTGGTACCGATAGTCCAACGAGAGTTCTTAATCATCCTGAGTGCGCAGCGATCGCGGGCAATGCAAGCGACAGGTTTCGGTGCAGCAATCCCGAGTATCGTGCCCGTTTTCGCGGGCACCATTGATCGCGTACAGCAATTATCTATGAGCCTAGCATCCCGAGCGTTTGGTTCAAAAGGGCATAAGACCAACATTCGTGACATAAAGGTCTCAACGAAAGACTACGTGTCCGGCATCGTTGGGATGACCATAACGATCGCCGGCGCTT
>CAJWGI010000089.1 GCA_913031335.1 uncultured Anaerolineales bacterium
TTGCCTACGTGCTTGCCATGGAGGAAATCTGCAAGGTGGACGCCTCGCACGGCACGATCATGAGCACCAACAATTCGCTGGTCTGTCATGGGCTGCTCAAGTACGGCACGGAGGCGCAAAAGCAACGCTATCTCGTGTCGGTGGCAAGCGGCGAGAAGATCGGGGCGTATTCTCTGACCGAACCAATGTCTGGCTCCGATGCCGGCAGCATGCGCTCGCGGGCGGTGCGCTCAGATGTGGGCTATGTGATAAACGGGCGCAAAAGCTGGGTGACGAGCGCCCCCGTGGCCGATTTTGTCGTGCTGTTCACAATGACTGCGCCGGAGAAAAAGCACCACGGCATCACCGCATTCTTGGTGGAAACCGACCGGCCGGGCTTCAGCTTGGGCAAAACCGAGCCCAAGTTGGGCGTTCGCGCCTCGGCCACCAGCGAAATCAACTTCGAAGACTACCACTGCCCGGCGGAGAACCGTTTGGGCAATGAGGGAGAGGGATTCAAGATCGCCATGACAGTACTCGATGCCGGGCGCATCGGGGTGGCAGCGCAGGCGCTGGGCATTGCCGAGGCCGCTTATGAGGCCTCGGTATCTTATTGCCGCGAGCGCGAGGCCTTTGGCAAGAGAATCGGTGAATAACGGGGACTCCAGTTCCAGATTGCGGATATGAAGACCAGAATCGAAGCTGCGCGATTGCTTATCTACAATGCCGTGTTGACGAAAGAGCGATCCCGGCAGAACGGCAGCCGCTATACGCTGGAAGCGAGCATGGCAAAGCTGTACGCTTCCGAGGTGGCTATGGAGTGTGCCCATCGCGCCGTGCAAATCCATGGCGGCATAGGCTATTCGAAATAACTTTCGGTCGAGCGCTACTTTCGCGACGCGAAAATCACCGAGATTTATGAGGGCACCAGCGAGATTCAACGCATGGTGATCGCGCGAAATGAATTAGGGTTCCGATGATGGCCCGAAGCTATTGAATTTGTGGATGCGCTGCCAAAAACCTCAACCGACAAGATTCAAAAACTCGTCTTGCGGGAAAGGGAGAAAACGTCATTGACGCTTTCGTGAGTATGACGAGAATCCGTTCAATCCGTTGATTAAGGAGACGCCGCATGGAACACAACCAAATTCAAACCTATCAGCACATACTTTTTGAAGTCTCCGAGAGAATTGCTCATGTGACGATGAACCAGCCCGCCCACCGAAATGCCCTCTCGGTCGAACATATGCATGAGTTGACAGACTGTTTCCGCGCCATCGGAAAGAACCGGGACGTTGCCGTGGTCATTTTAAGTGGGAACGGGCCGGCTTTTTGCGCCGGACATGACCTGCGAGAGATGATCGGGCAAAGCGCCGAATTCTATCGCACCATCTTCGATGTCTGCACAACGATGATGGACACGATTCAAAACATCCCGCAGCCGGTCATCGCGCAGGTGCACGACATTGCCACTGCGGCCGGCTGTCAACTGGTCGCCACCTGTGACCTGGCTGTGGCCGCTGACACGGCGCGCTTCGCAACGCCCGGCGTAAAGATCGGCCTGTTCTGCTCGACGCCGATGGTGGCTGTCAGCCGCAATCTGCACCGCAAGAAGATGCTGGAGATGCTGCTGACAGGCGAACCGATTTCAGCGCGGGAAGCGCTATTGCATGGCCTAATCAACCGCGTTGTTCCCGCAGAATCCCTGCCGGATGAAACGCGGGCGCTGGCGGAACGCATAGCCGCCTCCAGTCCTTTCACTATCGGCGTCGGTAAGCAAGCGTTTTATCGGCAGTTGGAGATGCCGCAAACTCAAGCTTACGCTTATGCCAAAGAGGTGATGTCATTGAACGCGCTGGCGCCGGATGCGCAGGAGGGCATGTGCGCTTTTTTGGAAAAGCGGCAGCCGCAGTGGAGCAGATGAGATCTCCACATGTTAATTGCCTGCGGAATGGCGTTTTGCCTGTGATTGTGCCCGTGCAACCACAGGCAAACTGAACTGCCCGGCAGGTTGCACAGCATTGGATGGCGGCGTGGGCGCGCTGAAATACGCGAGCTTTGGCTCTTTCGGAGGTATGTATGTCAACCACATATGAACAAGCATATGTGCATTCCCTGACGAATCCAGAAGAGTTCTGGGCACAAAAGGCTGAGGAAGTCCATTGGTACAAGCGCTGGCACACAGTGCTCGACGATTCGCTCCCGCCGTTCTACCGCTGGTTTGTCGGGGGAAAGATTAACAGTTGCTACAATGCACTAGACCTGCACGTGGAAAACGGGCGTGGGGAGCAACTGGCGTTGGTTTACGATAGCCCGGTCACCAACTCAGTGCGCACCTTCACCTACCGCGAGCTACTGGAGCGGGTGGCACGATTTGCTGGCGCGCTTGCCGCACAGGGCGTTCAGAGGGGTGACCGTGTGATTATCTACATGCCCATGGTGCCGGAGGCGGCCATCGCCATGCTGGCCTGCGCCCGCATCGGCGCGATCCACTCGGTGGTGTTCGGCGGCTTCGCGGCCAATGAGCTGGCGACCCGCATTGATGACGCTAGGCCGAAGCTGATTTTGGCCGCATCCTGTGGCATCGAAGTAGACCGTATTGTGCCCTACAAACCGCTGCTCGATCAGGCCATCGAGCTTGCTGAGACCAAACCTGAACGCTGCATCATCCTGCAGCGACCCCAGGCACAGGCCGAGATGGTCGCCAGGCGCGACCTCGATTGGACCGAGTTGGCTGCTGCTGCCCAGCCGGTTGACTGTGTGCCAGTGGCTGCCACAGATCCGCTTTACATTCTCTATACCTCCGGCACCACGGGTATGCCGAAAGGCGTGGTGCGCGACAATGGTGGCCACTTGGTCGCGCTAAAGTGGAGCATGAAGAATATCTACGGCGTGGACGGAGGTGATGTGTACTGGGCGGCCTCAGACGTGGGTTGGGTCGTGGGGCACTCGTACATCGTGTACGCCCCGCTCTTTATAGGCTGCACTTCGATATTGTACGAAGGGAAGCCAGTTGGTACGCCAGACCCGGGCGCGTTCTGGCGCGTGATCTCACAGTACGGCGTGAACGCCCTGTTCACTGCGCCAACCGCTTTCCGCGCCATCAAGCGTGAAGACCCCAACGGCGACTTTTTGCGCAAGTATGACTTGGACACCTTCCGCACCCTCTTCCTGGCGGGCGAGCGCTGCGACCCCGACACGCTGCTGTGGGCGCGGGAGCAACTCCAGGTGCCGGTCATCGATCACTGGTGGCAGACTGAAACCGGTTGGCCTATCGGCGCCAATTGCATCGGGCTGGGAATGTTGCCGGTAAAACCGGGCTCCTGCACTAAGCCTGTCCCTGGCTACGATGTGCGCGTGCTGGATGATGACGGCACGGAGGTGGAAGCCAACCAGATCGGGAACATCGCCGTGAAAATGCCGCTGCCGCCGGGCTGCCTACTAACTCTGTGGAACAACGACGATGGTTTTCAAGAAGCTTACCTGAGCCAGTACCCGGGCTACTACCTTACCGCCGATGCCGGCTTCAAAGATGAAGACGGTTATCTTTCTATCATGAGCCGCACCGATGACATCATCAACGTGGCCGGACACCGGCTCTCCACGGGCGCAATGGAGGAGGTGTTGGCCGACCATCCCGATGTGGCAGAGTGCGCTGTGATCGGCGCTGCGGACGATCTCAAGGGGCAGCTTCCGCTGGGCTTTGTGGTGCTCAAAGCGGGGGTGGCACGCGGTCACGAGGCAATTGCGCCGGAACTTATCCAGATGGTGCGCGCGAAGATCGGCCCGGTGGCATCCTTCAAAACGGCGCTTGTGGTGGAGCGGCTGCCCAAAACCCGCTCCGGCAAGATTCTGCGCGGCACGATGAAAAAGATTGCCGACGGAGAAGAATATCGAACACCGGCTACCATTGACGACCCGGAGATTCTGCGCGAAATCGAAGCATCACTGGCGGATTTGAGCTAGATGAAAGCAGTCCTCTTGCGCGAACATGGCGGCACTGAGGTTCTCGAATACACCGATGTCGAAACCCCGCAGCCGGGCCCCGGCGAGGTGCTGGTTGATCTCAAGGCCGCAGCCCTCAATAGGCTTGACATCTGGGTGCGCGATGGCTGGCCGGGCATCAAGCTTGAATATCCACATATTTTAGGCGCGGATGGTGCGGGGCTGGTCGCGGAGTTGGGCGCGGAAGTCTCCGGCGTGCAGTCCGGTGACCGCGTCGCCATAAACCCGGACCTGTGGTGTGGCCGGTGCGTATACTGCGCCGCCGGTCAGGACAACCTTTGCGACAGCTGGCGGCTGCTGGGCGAATCGGCGCGGGGAACATACGCGCAGTACCTCGTCGTGCCGGAGCGCAACCTGCTGCCGCTGCCTGATACTGTGGGTTTTGAAACCGCGGCCGCGGCCTCTCTCGTCTATCTCACGGCTTGGCACAGCCTGATTACGCGCGGCAAATTGCGGGCGGGAGATAGAGTGTTGGTAGTGGGCGCCGGTGGGGGCGTGAACAGCGCCTGCATTCAGATAGCGCATCTGGCCGGCGCACAGGTTTACGTGGTCGGATCCGACGCGGCGAAACTGGAGCAGGCCGAATCTCTCGGCGCGGATGAATTAATTGACCGCTCGAAGGAGGATTGGTCGAAGGCTATCTTCAAGTTGACGCGACGGCGTGGCGTGGATGTGGTTGTTGACAACGTGGGCGCGGAAACTTTTTTCCACAGCATTCGCGCAGCCCGCAAAGGGGGGCGCATTCTCACTGTCGGAAACACTAGCGGCCCGAAGTTCGAGCTTGACAATCGCTATCTTTTCGGAAAGCATCTGACCATAATTGGCTCTTCCATGGGGCCGCACACCGACTTCCTGACCGTGATGGGACTGGTCTTCGAGGACAAGTTGACGCCCGTGATTGATAGCACTTTCCCATTGGCAGAAGCGCGGGCGGCGCAGCGCAAGCTGGAATCGGACGATTTTTTCGGCAAGATTGTGCTGCTTCCCTGAGCGTGCGCGGTTTTGCACAGCGGTACAGGGTCGTAACTTACCCGGCTGCTGAGGTGTTAATCAGGGCGACGGTGGGTATTTCCATACCGAGGGCTGCAGCTGCCCCGGCTTATTCAGGTACATGGCGAAGGATTAATCGACAGATGATTTATGAGCGATGAATCTAGATTGGAACAGTTGCGCGCGCTGAAGGCAAAAGCCCGCATGGGCGGCGGTGAACAACGCATCAGGCGGCAGCACGAGCGCGGCAAGCTGACTGCCCGTGAGCGGCTTGACCTGCTGCTGGACAAAGGCTCATTCCACGAGCTCGACATGTTCGTCACCCATCGCGCGCGCGATTTCGGCATGGACGAAAAGAAAATCCTTGCCGATAGCGTGGTGACCGGTTGGGGCACCATCGAAGGGCGGCTGGTTTACGTCTATTCGCAGGATTTCACTGTGTTCGGCGGGTCGCTCTCGCAGGTGCACGCGGAGAAGATCTGCAAGATTATGGACTTGGCCACCAAGAACGGCGCTCCGCTGATTGGGCTGAACGACTCGGGCGGCGCACGCATTCAGGAGGGTGTGGTCTCGCTGGGAGGGTACGCGGATATATTCCTTCGCAACACTCTGGCATCCGGGGTGATACCGCAGCTCAGCGCCATCATGGGGCCGTGCGCGGGGGGCGCGGTCTATTCACCGGCGCTGACCGACTTCATCTTCATGGTGAAGAACTCGTCGTACATGTTCGTAACTGGCCCGGACGTGGTCAAGACCGTCACTCACGAGGAGGTCTCTTTCGAGGACCTCGGCGGCGCTAGCGTGCACGCGGAGGTTTCCGGAGTGTGCCACTACGTGGCCGAGTCGGAGGCCGATTGCCTTTTCCTAATGCGCATGCTGCTGGGCTATCTGCCGCAGAACAATATGGAAGACCCACCTTTTGTGGAGAGCAGCGACGACCCGCTCCGTTCCGAACCGGCGCTGGACTCCATTGTGCCGGATAACCCCAACAAGCCCTACGACATGCGCGCGGTCATTCGCATGGTGGTGGACGAGAGCGATTTCCTTGAGATTCAGGCGACTTACGCGCTCAACATAGTAGTCGGTTTTGCGCGCTTGGGCGGGCACAGCGTCGGCATCGTAGCAAACCAGCCCGCTCATCTGGCTGGCGTGCTGGATATTAACGCGGCCGACAA
>CAJWGI010000090.1 GCA_913031335.1 uncultured Anaerolineales bacterium
CAGAGAAACTGTAGCTGTTTCCAACACAGCCTCCGCGCCCGGACCGCCACCGAATAGACGCCGTACAAAGCCCAACGGCCCTGCCCTGCCCGGACCACCAGCGGGACGACCTACGCCCGAATTAGAAGCTGGTGCCTGCTCCGCACCGAATGGGCCAGTCGCACGCTGCATCGGAATGACTATGCGCGCCAGTCCGTAAACGACTATGCCCAAAATCACTACGATTCCGAACACCACAACCCACCGCGGCACTACCCGGTTGTTTTTTTTCTCGTCTCTCAAGGTCATTTCTCAGTCACCGCCTGTTTTGATTACGCGCATTGTAACGTCATTTAGTGAAGAACATGTGAAGAATTTGTAAAATATAAGTTAGATCGTATGAACCAGAGAAACCCGCGTGATTATACATTTGCAACCCAGTAGTTAAGAGAAACGCGCGAATAGTCCGTCCGCAATCAAACCGGCCAGTGGTGGAAAAACTACTGTGGCCAACACGCGAATGAGCACCACCCTGGTGCCGACAAAAGCGATTTCCATTGGAATACGCGAAATGCTTAGCAGCGACCAGGCTGTGATGAACGCCACTACCGGCCCGATTCCCGCCCCGGCCTTGTAAAGCGCCGCCACCAGCGGGAAACTGACGAAAGGCCCACCCGGGGTGATTGCGCCCATTCCACTGGCGATGAGAATGCCCTTCAACCCGGAGCCGCCCCCGAGCCAGCGCGCAATCAGCTCGCGCGGCAGCAGCACGTTGGCCATACCAACAACCACGAAAACGGCTAGCAGCAGCGGGAGCATACCTAAAAGAGTATCCCATCCGCTTTTCAACCCAGCCGCCAGCACGCCATTTCCACGCCGATAGGCGAGCGCCACAAGCGCCAGCGCCAAACCAATCATTATCCAAGTGGCGTAATCCATGCCCATTCCTTTCCGCTCGTGCGTGTCCACGCTAACCTGCTGCCCCGAATCTGTCTCTGCGTTCGCCATTTCAGCAGTACGCTGCGGTAAGATCAATCCTGCCGACCGAATAGCCACACCGCCGGTACAAGGAATACTATCGCGAAAGTCACCATCATCATTACATTGACCATCATCGGCCGCAATGCGATGGCATCCATGAACTGCGCTGGTACCACCGCGCGCAGTGCCACCTGACGCAGCGGGTCCACGCCATACGTCACCGGATCCACTCGGGACAACAACTCCATCCAGATGGGTACCCCTCGCAGCGGGAAAAACGCCCCAGACAGAAAAAACATGGGCATCAACACGAAGTTCATCAGCATGTGGAAGCCCTCCATCGAGCGTTGTCGCACAGCCATCAATATACCGAGCGAGGTCATCATCAGCGCGAGCAGGACCATCAAGCCAGCCAATGTGACCAACTGCGACACCGTCAGCTTGATTCCTAGAACGGGCGCAAGCACCAACACGATCACCCCCTGGAAGAGCGCTACCGTGCTACCCCCGGCCGCCTTTCCTAACGCTACCGCCACGCGAGAAACCGGCGCGACCATCACCTCCTTCAGGAAGCCAAATTCTCGATCCCACACAATGGAGACAGCCGAAAACACGGAAGTAAACAGAACAGTCATAGTCAGCACACCTGGGAACATGAACTGCTTGAAATCTATATGTCCCCCGCCCATTTCCGCCATCGCTGGCGCTAGTCCGCTCCCGAATACAAAGAGATACACCGCCGGCATCACCAGCGACGACACCATGCGCATACGATCACGCCGAAAACGGATCACGTCACGGTACCAGACCGTGTAAGCACCCTTAAAATTGCGTCTCAGATCTGCCATAGTTAGCCTCCACTGCGAGGTCAGCGGCCGCGCCACAAGCGCACGCGCTTGCGCATATCGTCCTTTTTGTCTGGTTCCTGCTCACGGATCTCCCTGCCGGTCAGTTTGATGAACACATCTTCCAGCGTGGGGCGACGCAGATGCACGCTGTTTACGGTCAGTGCCTCGTCGCCGTCCCCGAACACGCGCATCATTTCCGGAATGAACTTATCCCCGCGGGCGGTCTCAATTATCAATGCCCCGTCCGGCCCCGGCCGAGTCCCTATCCCATGGGATTGTTGCAGCCGCTCCGCAGCACGCTCGTTCTCATCGGTACGCACTGTGATGATGTCACCACCCACCATACCTTTCAGCGCTTCAGGTGTGTCCAGCCCGACGATTTTACCCTGATCGATGATCGCAATGCGATCACAGTGCTCGGCCTCCTCCATATAGTGAGTGGTCATGAACATGGTCACACCCTCGCGCTCGCGCAAGGTCAACAGGTAATCCCAGATGTGCCGACGCGTCTGTGGGTCCAAGCCTAATGTAGGCTCATCCAAAAAGAGCACGCTGGGGTGATGCAGCAACCCCCGGGCGATTTCCAGGCGCCGCTTCATCCCGCCGGAATAATGCAGCGTGACCTCGTCCGCACGTTCGCTCAGGTCTACCATTTTCAGCAATTGCTCAGATCTTTCCACCAGCACGTCATTGGGCAAGTCGTACAACATGGCGTGGAATTTCATGTTCTCACGCCCAGTAAGTTTGTCGTCCAAGCTTGGATCTTGAAAAATCAGTCCGATGGACTGGCGCACCTGCGCTTGCTGAGTGCGCACATCGAAACCGTTGACAAGTGCGAGGCCAGCTGTCGGGCGCAACAGCGTGCAGAGCATGCCGATTGTAGTAGTTTTGCCGGCACCATTCGGCCCCAGAAACCCGAAAACCTCGCCAGGCTCCACCTGAAATGTCACATCGTCCACAGCGGTCAGGTCGCCGAATTTACGCACTAGATTGTCGACTTCAATTGCGGGCATATTGGTTGCTCCTTATGCCACCAGTCGGAGAATCACGACCGGAATTTCGCGCTGCGTGCGTTCCTGATAACGCTGCAGCCAGGAGAAGAGCGGACCAAGCCGCGCGCACTCGTCGTCCTGCGCCCGTTGGGCGACCACCGCAATTTGCCGGCTTCCCATCTCTATGAGCGCCTCAGGGTTGCTCTGCAAGTTGAGCCACCAGGCGGGATGCCAGTTCTTTCCACCGTTAGAGGCGACCACCACATAGTTGTCACCATCCTGGACAGAGCCTAAGGGCACAGTGTGCAAGCGCCCGCTCCTTCGGCCGGTGGTGCTGAGCAGCAGCACGCGCGCTCCCTGCACCCATCCCATCTGCTGTCCTCCGGAGCGCCGGTAGACCCAGGTGTGCATCCGCATGAACGCACGAATCAGGAACCTACTCAACCCTACGGTGCTGCCACCCAGTGTTGGTGCAGTCATTTTCTGTCCCCGAGTTGGAATCCTTCCATTTCGCTCGCCGCCTCAGTCAACAGCACGAGCGCGTCGCTTATCTGCGCACGCTGTGCTTCGGTGAGAGTTGAAGTCAACTCCTCCAGCCACTGCTGCCGCGAGCGCACCACCCGCTGCACCTGCGCCTCGCCCGCATGTGTGAGCGTGATACGTTTTGCGCGTCGATCGTCCGGGTCCTCGCTGCGCTCCAAAAGGCCCTGCCGCACCAACCGCTCAATCATCTGGCTGGCGCGCGCGTTTGAGACCCCCAGCTGCGCGGCCACGTCGGAGACGTTGCATCCGCAACCATGGTGATGAATGCGCATAAAAAGGTTGAGCTGCGGCATGCTCAGTCCACTCTCGCGCATGATTTGCATGAAGTCGCGCCGGGAGTGGTGGATCATTACCCGCCCCCACTGGCGCAACACCCGGGAGAACTGTACAGCGGTGGTCATCGCTAATTAGTTAAGCGAACTTAATATTACCAATAACGAAACTATCTGTCAATTGGCGCGGCTGTTCGCCGGCGGAAAGTGGGGTTTGCACGAATCCATAACATGTGGTAGACTGCGCCCCACTTGGAGACAATGATGACATTCTACGCACCGTTCAGCGTCAAGGCGAAGAAGGTCAAGAAGAACAAGCCCACCCGTGCGGGGTTGGCTGATTTGCGTCTGGGCGCAGCGGTGCAATAGCAGAAGCGACACACCGGTTCCATTTGCAGATAGCGACCCCGCCCGCGCGGGGTTTTTTGATTCTTTATCACACTATCACTGAGGAGAACATGATTGCCAACACCATCACCACCAGCACCGAGTGCCCCGAATGCGTGGGCGCGCTCGCCCTCAATCAGGTTGAGTTGGGCGAGATTCTGGTCTGCGAGGATTGCGGCGCCGAGCTGGAAGTACGCTCGTTGCAGCCGCTTTCCATCATGCTGGCCCCCGAAGAAGCCGAGGACTGGGGAGAATAACGTTTCGGCCGCCATGCGTATTGGCATTCTCTATTCCCGTCTGCGCGTCGAGGAAAAATGGCTGTTCGCCGCCCTCGATGAGCGCGACATTGAATATGACCGGTTGCTGGACCGCGAGGTCACGTTCGATCTGACCGCCGCGGACGATTGGCAACGCTACGATGCGGTCATCATTCGCAGCCTGAGTACCAGCCGCGGGCTGTATGCGGGTCAGGCGCTCAACAGCATCGGCGTGCCCACGATCAACCCGTATGCGGTGGCAGCGGTTTGCAGCGACAAAGTATCCACCACCACCACCCTTACCCGTGCCGGGCTGCCACAGCCGCGCACCCGCCTCGCCTTCACCGCGGAGGCGGCGCTGGCCGTCGGGGAGGAACTGGGCTACCCCTATGTCGTCAAGCCGGTGGTTGGCTCGTGGGGACGCCTGGTCAACCGCATCAACGACCGCGATGCAGCCGAAGCGGTCTTCGAACATCGCGAGGTTCTGGGCCGCTTCCAACACCACTTGTATTACATACAGGAGTTGATTGAAAAGCCTGGCCGCGACATCCGCGCTTTTGTGATTGGCGACCAGACTCCGGTGGCAATCTATCGCCACTCCGAGCATTGGCTGACCAACACTGCGCGCGGCGCCACCGCCAGTGAGTGCACAGTCACTCCGGATTTGCACCAACTCTGCCAGCGCGCCACGCAGGCTGTCGGCGGCGGAGTGCTCGCAATCGACCTGCTGGAGGACCCTGAACGCGGCCTGTTGATAAACGAGATCAACCACACGATGGAATTCCACTCTACCGTGCCGCTCACCGGGGTGG
The DNA here is from genome assembly GCA_913031335.1 of uncultured Anaerolineales bacterium. Lineage (GTDB taxonomy): Bacteria > Chloroflexota > Anaerolineae > Anaerolineales > UBA11657 > CAJWGI01. The sequence continues at coordinate 5,072 of CAJWGI010000090.1, forward strand.
ATTTACCAGGAATGATTGTTGACCATACGTTGGCCACTTGCAGGTTACAGGTTAAAAATTCGCTCTCCAGCTCGCAACTTTCAAGCTCTGAAACTTCAGACCCAGGCCCATGACTATCACGGTATCTGTCGTCGGCGCTTCGGGCTACACGGGTGGCGAAATACTGCGCCTGCTGCGCAATCACCCCGAGGTGGCAATCGGGCAGACGATATCGCGCACTTACGCCGGGCAGCCTATCCGCCGCGTACACCCACACTTGCGCGGAAGTGACCTTCCAGTCTTTGTGGAGCCGGAAGCATTGACCAATGCTGATTTGCTTATGCTGGCGCAACCGCATGGCGTGGCGCAGCGCGAGATCGAACGCTATGCGCAGCTCGCCCCGCGCATTATTGATCTTTCCGCTGATTTCCGGCTGCGCTCCCCGGAAGATTATGAACACTGGTACGGCGAAGCGCACGCGGCCCCGGACTGGCTGCCGCGTTTCGTTTACGGTCTGCCGGAAACCCAGCGGGCAGCCATCCGCGAGACAGGTCATGTCAGCGGCGTGGGCTGCAACGCTACCGCTGCCATCTTGGCGCTGCTCCCGCTCATGCAGCACGACTTGCTCGTTCCAGAACGCCCAATCGTCGCAGAAATCAAAACCGGTTCATCCGAAGGCGGCGCAAAAGCCAATGCAGGCAGCCATCACCCGGCGCGCAGTGGCGCGGTGCGGAGCTATGCGCCGGTCGGTCACCGCCACACCGCCGAGGTGCAACAAGCGCTGGGCATTTCCGATGTGCATCTAAGCCTGACCGCTATCGAGATGGTGCGTGGCGCGCTGGCGACCACGCACGCTTTTGTGCGCCTCGGCACAACCGAAAAAGACCTGTGGCGGGCGTATCGCACCAGCTATAAAGAAGAACCGTTCGTGCGCATTGTGCGCGAGAAACAGGGCAACTACCGCCGCCCGGAGCCGAAAATTCTTGCGGGCAGCAATTTCGCTGACGTGAGTTTTGATCTGGATGCCGAAAGCGGGCGTGTGGTAGCAGTGTGCGCAATTGATAATCTGATGAAAGGGGCTGC
>CAJWGI010000091.1 GCA_913031335.1 uncultured Anaerolineales bacterium
TGAACGGCCGCACCAGAATCACGGCCGCGCCAGTCTCCTTTACCACCCGCTCGACCGTGTCCGCGTCAAAGTACACCTGACCCACCGCGGCCCCGGGGGATGCGTTTACGCCGGTGGCATACAGGCGCCCTTGACTGCGCGCTTCTTCCACCGCCTCCGGCTCGAATTGCGGGTGCAGCAGCGTGTTTACCTGTTCCGGGGTGACGCGCAGCAGAGCCTGTTCGCGGGTGATTAATCCTTCGCCCACCATGTCCACCGCGATGCACACGGCCGCTCGGGCGGTGCGTTTTCCGTCGCGCGTCTGCAGCATCCACAGTTTGTCCTGCTCGATGGTGAACTCGACGTCCTGCATCTCGTGGTAATGGCGCTCCAGTTTATTGCACACATCAGCAAGCTCCCCGTGAGCCTCCGGCATCTCGGTCTCCAGCTGCTCGATGGGTTTCGGGTTGCGGATTCCTGCGACCACGTCCTCGCCCTGCGCGTGCGGCAGATATTCGCCAAACAGACGCCGTTCTCCGCTGGAGGGGCTGCGCGTGAAAGCCACGCCGGTGCCGGAATTTGCGTCAAGGTTTCCGAAGACCATGGTTTGTATGGTCACCGCGGTACCGAGATCATCGGCGATGTCGGCCGCGCGGCGATAGTCTCTGGCGCGGCGACCGTGCCATGATTTGAAGACGGCTTCTATCGACTGGCGCAGCTGTGTGTGCGCGTCCTGCGGGAAGGGTGCCCGCGCGTACTGTTGCACGCGGCTCTGGAATATGCGCGTAACCTGCTGCCAGTCCTCCGCCGTCAGGTCGGCATCTGTGGCGCGCGCGTGGTTCAGCTTGTAGTTGCACAGGGTGTCTTCAAAATCCTCGTCCGGCACGCCAAGCACCACCGAACCGAACATTTGCACCAGCCGACGGTAGCAGTCGTAGATGAAATGGGCATTGTCTTCGCGCTGCGCCATGCCTTGTGCGACTTCGTCGTTCAGGCCTAGATTCAACACCGTGTCCATCATGCCGGGCATGGAAAACTTCGCGCCGGAGCGGCTGGAGACGAGCAATGGCTTTTGCGGGTCGCCGAATCTCTTCTCGGTCGCGGTCTCCACCGTCTCGAGCGCAGCGGTTGCCTGTTCCCACAGTCCATCGGGGAGCTGCTGGTTCGCCTGCAGGTAGGCATTGCAGGCCGCGGTGGTGATGGTGAAACCGGGCGGCACGGGCACCCCCATGCGGGTCATGTTGGCCAGGTTTGCCCCCTTGCCGCCCAGCAGGCTGCGCACGGCCTCCCACGACCCATCCAGCTCTGCTTCCAGTTGGGCAACTTCACCAAAGGAGTACACCCATTTTGCGACTGTCATTTTGTTCTCACCCTGTTATGATAGTCTATATTAACGGGAGCATTTTGCCACTCGTTCTGTGGCACAGGGCCGCGGCCAGAAACGCAGCCCGCTGTTTGCTCGCCCGACTTTCGATAGTATATACTGACTGGGTGCTGGAAGGCTATCCCCGAGATCAACTGGATGGCAGGGTGCAACAATGTGGGAGGGGCCATGGATTTCACTAATCGAGTAGTGCTGGTGACAGGCGCATCAGGGGGCATCGGTCGAGCCATAGCGCAGGCGTTCTCGGAATCTGGAGCGCGCGTGGCGGTGCATTATCACCGGAACAATGAAAAAGCTACTGAAACTCTGGCCTCCCTCTTGGCGGGAGGGCACGCCCTTTTTCAGGCAGACCTTTCCCGAGCGTCCGAAGCGCAAGCGCTGGCGCGCGCGGTGGTTGAAGAGATGGGCGCCATCAACATCCTGGTGAACAACGCCGGCATTTTTGTACGGCATGCGCTGCCCGAGATTGGTTACGGGGAATGGCAGCGCAGCTGGCAGCGCGTGCTGGGCGTCAACCTTTTCGGCCCCGCCAATCTCACTTTCTGTGTTGTGGAGCACATGCTCGCGCAAGGGGGCGGAAAGATTGTGAACGTCTCCTCACGCGGGGCATTTCGTGGAGAGCCTGACGCCCCGGCCTACGGCGCCAGCAAGGCTGGTTTGAACGCGCTCAGCCAGTCGCTAGCGCAGGCGCTTGCGCCGCAGAATATCTTCGTTCATGTGGTCGCGCCCGGTTTCGTGCAGACCGAGATGGCAGCCGAGACCCTTTCCGGCCCGCGGGGAGAATCCATCCGCCGGCAGAGTCCGCTGGGCCGCGTTGCGCAGCCGGATGAAGTGGCGCGCACGGTGCTGTTTCTCGCCTCTGAGGGCACGGATTTCCTCACCGGTTGCATCGTGGATGTGAACGGCGCTTCATACTTGCGCTCCTGAGCGCGGTCCCTCAAAGTGGCTGGCCCTTTCATGCGCAGTGACCCTGAATCAACAACCAGCGTAGTGCGAGAATCACGCGCCCGGATTGCAGTCTGGTGTGCGCTCGCGGCCATTGTAATCTGGTACTTACACGCCGAGTTGTACACTGTTTACGGGCCGTTTCTTAAGCTCAGAGAATGGGGGCCGCCGCCGCTCTGGGCGCAGGTGGTGCGGCAAACCCGCTGGGTGGCGCGGGGGATTGCCGCTGTCAGTGCGGCAATCCTTGTGGTTCTGGAGATCAGGAGTGGGACAGTGCGCAAGCTCTGCCGGCAAATCACGGAGAGCCACTCAGGTCTCATTATCGCTTTGGTCTTTGTCGGCATCGTGTCGGGTATCGACTACCTCCTGCCCGGATATCTACAAGCTACCGACGATGCCGAGTCATATTCAACCATCGCATGGCCTATTTGGGATGCCCTGCGACACGGGCAACTTCCGATTTGGACAAATTGGGGCGACATGGGTTATCCGCTAACGCAGTTCTACAGCCCGCTGTACAGCACACTGATTGCCGTTGTAAGTATCGTCATCCCAAACGTGTGGTCTGCTGTCAAACTTCTGCACCTGACCTACCATGTGATGTCGGTTCTTGCTATTTTTCTGTATGTTCATAACCTCACCAAGTCTAAGTATGCAGCCATAACCGCGGGGTTCGCACTTGGCTTTGCCTTTTATCGTTATCATGTGTTCTTTTACCTTGGCTCACTTAATATGGGCCCGACATTTGTAATATGGCCTTTTCAACTCTATTTGGTGGACAGGTACTTGATGGCTAGAGATGGACGCCGCATCGGAGTTGCGCTGGCGTTGGTCAGCGCCGCTGGGCTTTTGTTCCACGCTTACTTTGGCGGATACGGAGGTTTGTTTACCGCTCTGTACGGCGTGCTGCGCATCCTGACCGGCCCGAAAACTCTGCCGACGGCGCGCCGGAAAGTGGGAGCCATCTTGCACTTGTACTTCTGGCTCGGGTCGGGAGTTCTCGCATCGTCGTTCTACACCTTACCCGCTCTACTTGAAAGCGACTTATCCCTTGTTCAGGAATGGGTTGGTGGGGATTTCCTACTGCCCCCAGTGAGTGTCCAAGATGTGTTGACATTCGAAGGCGGCGAGTCCGGCAGTGGGTGGTGGGGAGGATATTTGGGGGTCAGCGTGATGGCGATGGCCCTGGTCGGTTACATTTCCGCCTTGTTGGGTCGGAGATGGGCGACCGTGGCACCATTCGCTTTGCTGTTGCTTAGCTTGTTTTTGGCCCTTGGTCCCTTCTATCTCCCATTCTCCGAGATCTTCAGCCAGATTCCCGGCGGAAGTGTTGTATTTCTGTTTCATTCTCCAGGGGATTACCTCGTATATGTGGTGATAATGGGCGCTGCGGGTGTAGGAGTGTGCATAGCTGAATTTGCAGACGGTCTGCTTGCTACCATCGGCCGGGGGATGGCCGGGTTACGGCCATTTGCCAAAATTGGTTTTATTAGAATGGAATGGATACTCTGGTGTATCTGTGGACTGATTGCATTAGACATGTTTCGGTATCACCTGTTTGTCAACTACATGATTCCCGTGACAGCAAATGGGAGCCCGGAGAATAGGGTGGCAGCCCATCAGTGGTTGGCTAAACACCGTCATCAGATAGACGGGCGTGTCTTGGATCTCGGCCAGAGCGACATAGTTTGGTACATTCCGATGATTGCCAATTTGCCGACATATTCAACACAAGGGTTTGCCTCAAGATGGTCCGCGCCTCTCGTAGCTGGCCTGCGCCGATTCGACCCGGTGAGCCTTTTTGATGAGGGCAGCAACCTGATGCGGGTTGCCAACACTGCTATGGTGGTTGTGGACAGTCCATCTCAACTTGAAAACTATCCGGGGGCAATCAAGAGCGGTGATGGTGCGGTAATGATCCCCACGGACAGAGGGTTAGTGATGATAGCAAGCAGTATGGTGAAGGAAGTAAACTTAGACATACATTTTCGGGCTACGGAAGCTGCGGCGTGGTCGACGTTGTCGGAGACACCCCACTCCAATTTGGCCAATGAGATGGGTATAGATCCGCTGCGGGCAGCAGCCGAGTTCATCCCTGCTCCAGATCCGCTTTATTCCCTTGATGTTTTGTCAGATGACCGGTCTCTAACGGCAAGAGTACAGAGCCACGACATGGAATCGCAGTATGTTCGTATCGAGTACAGTGTGTCCACACCAGCCTACGTGCAACTGAGCTATGCCTATTATCCTTACTTACGGGTTTTGATTGACGGAACGGAAGCTCCCTCCTTTCCTACCTCCTTTGGCTTGATCGGTGTGCAGTCCCCAGCAGGAGCTCATATTCTAGAGATTGTCCCCTATCTTTCACCACTGCGAGTAATCGTTGGTGCCGTGAATCTCCTTTCAATCGTGGGTTTAGTAGCTGTATGGGCTTTAAGTTTCAGGAAACGTTTGGGCGCGTAGATACAATCATATGCCTTTGTCGCCCGGTTTACCCGCAGCAACCACGTGGCCTGCAAGCAACACTTTGCGGACGCTATCAATTCTAGCGCTGCTCGGGCTTGTGGTTGCCTACCTGCACGCTGAACTGTACACGGTGTATGGCCCCTTCATGAAGCTGCGGGACTGGGGGCCGGCACCAGCCTGGGCGCTGTTCGTACAGCAAATTCGCTGGTGGGTGCGGGGAATGGCGACGATGAGTCTCTTGGCCCTTGTGGTGCTAGAAACCCGATGGCGTGTGGTCAGCGATATCCTGCATATGGTCGTGAGCCATCGGCTTGGCATTGGCGTCATTTTGACAGGCCTTGGACTGCTATCGGGAATATATTTCCTCCTCCCCGGATATGTAACTGCCGCAAGTGATGGTATTTATTACACCACGTTGGCATGGCTCGTCAAAGATGCACTCACGCATGCACAATTGCCCATGTGGACGAACTGGGGGGATATGGGTTTTCCCTTAATGCAGTTCTACAGCCCTTTGTTCTTCACCGTGGTGGCTCTGGTGAATGCTGTCATCCCCAACATATGGATTGGAATCAAGCTGGCTTTCCTGACGCTGCACGTGCTGTCCGTGTGTGTCATCTACATTTACGTTCAAAACCTGACAGGCTCCAAATACGGCGGTCTGGCAGCTGCTTTCGCCTTTGGCTTCGCTTACTATCGTTATCATGTCATCGTTTACGTGAACAAGTTTCCGATGGTGCCCACCTTTCTGCTATGGCCTTTGCAGCTGTATTTAGTCGATAGAGTGCTGGTTCATGCAGGTCGGCGACGGACAGGCATCGGGTTAGCGTTTGTTAGCGCAATCGCGCTGATGGCCCATGCGTTTATTGGCGGATACAGTGCCATTTTTTCCGCGGTTTACGGTGTCATTAGAGTGCTTACGCTCGGGGATGCTCTACCGTCATCCGGTGAAAAACTGCAGGCCGTCAAGCGGTTGGCGTTCTGGCTCTCGATGGGAGTGTTATCCTCGCTTTACTTCACCTTGCCGCCACTTAGAGAAGTTAATCTAACAGTGATACCGGGTTGGTATCCGGAAGGTTATGTGTCTCCGGGTGACCCCCTATATGGCACGCCCTGGGCTGCCACATTCACTTTTGCTGGAAGCCAGGGCACTGGGTGGGTATACGGATACATTGGCATTAGCATCATGACCCTGGCATTGATTGGCGGGGCTGTGGCGTTAATTCGCCGGAAATGGCAGCTGCTAGCGCCTTTGGCACTGTTGGGGATGGCGCTGTTCTTGGCGCTTGGACCTTTCTCGTTTTTTCTTACTGCTCAGGGGCAATACCTCGTTTTTGTGGTGGTTATA
>CAJWGI010000092.1 GCA_913031335.1 uncultured Anaerolineales bacterium
GCGCATTGCGGATGTGCTCATGCTCATTGGTATTGCCTATCTGTACAGTCAGGCCGGCACGCTCAATTTCCGGGAGATTTTCTTCAGCGAAGAAATAATGAATCATCTGCTGCACACGCCATCCGTGATTGGCGGGCTGGCGGCAGTGCACCTGATTGGCCTGCTGATATTCGCGGGCACGGTGGGCAAGAGCGCCCAGTTCCCGCTACACGTCTGGCTGCCGGACGCTATGGAGGGCCCAACGCCGGTCAGTGCCATGATTCATGCGGCCGCCATGGTCTCCGCCGGTGTGTACATGATCGTGCGCATGTTCCCGCTGCTTTCGGCCGGCGCGGGAGCGCATGGCGGCAGTCCCACGATGACGGTGATGGCGTTCATCGGCGCGTTCACCGCTCTGTTTGCCGCCACGATTGCGGTGGCGCAAAACGATGTCAAGCGGGTGCTGGCGTATTCCACCATCAGTCAACTGGGTTATATGGTGGCGGCGCTGGGTATCGGCGCTTACGTGGCCGCGGCCTTCCATTTGATGACCCACGCTTTCTTCAAAGCGTTGCTCTTCATGGGGTCCGGGTCTGTTATCCATGGCGTTGAGCACGGCATTCATCACACCCATGAGAAATTGGACCCGCAGGACATGTTGAACATGGGCGGTCTGGCGAAACGTATGCCGATAACCTTCTGGACATTTCTAATCGGCGGCTTCGCCCTTTCGGGTTTTCCGTTCATCACCGCCGGATTCTGGTCAAAGGACGAGATACTTGCCGATGCCTTTGCGCACGGCCACTGGTGGGTATTTGTTGTGTTGTTGCTGGCGGCGTTCCTGACCGCCTTTTACACCATGCGCCAGATTGCGCTGACGTTCCTGGGCTATCCGCGCAGTAAGAGCGCGGCTCACGCGCATGAGAGTACCTGGACGATGACGCTGCCGCTGGTAGTGCTGGCGTTCTTCGCGCTTTTCGCCGGGTTCGTGGGCGTGCATTCTGACTTCCCGCTGCTGGGAGAGCTGCTCGGGAGCAATCCGTTCGAGCATTTCGTTGTGGGCACCCTTCCACATCATCTTGCCGGCATTGAGTTTGACTGGACCCCGGTGCTGCTCTCGGTGGTCGCCGGTCTGGGAGGGTTGGGTTGCGGCTGGCTGCTGTATGGGCGTCGCCCGCTGGCGTCCGGGCAGTCCGACCCGCTCGTCGCCTCTCTCGGGCCCATCCACGAGATGCTGTCAGGAAAATACTTCCTTGATGAACTGTACGATTTTGCGCTGGTGCGCCCGGCCAAATGGGTCTCCGAGGTTGTGGCCTTCCGCTGGATAGATCGCGCGCTGATTGATGGTACATTGCATGCTATCGCGGGCGCGGCAATGCGCGTTGGCGCCGGCGCGCGCTGGTTCGATAAATGGGGCATCAATTATCCGCCCGACAGGCTCGGGGATGGAGTGAAGGCATCGGGGAACTCATTCCGTGTGATTCAGACCGGGCGCGTGCAAGACTATTTGCTCATAACGCTCAGTGCGGTCATCGCCGTGGGCGGAGTGTTCTTTCTGGTGTTGAGGTAGGGCGGAGATAAAGCATGGCTGATTTCATAACACAACACCTTCTGACGCTGATATTGTTCGCGCCGCTGGCGGGCATGTTGGCGGTGATGTTGGTGCCGGGCGAGCGCAAGCAGACGGTGCGCTGGGTGGCGCTGTTGGCCAGCATGGTTCCGCTCGGTCTCTCGATAGTGCTCTGGGCCGGCTACGATTCCGGCGCGGCCGGATTTCAGTTTGAGGAGCAGGCCACGTGGTACACGGCCATTCGTTCATCCTATCATGTCGGCGTGGACGGCATCAGCGTGCCCATGATAGTGCTCACCACGCTATTAATGCCGCTTGGCATTCTCACATCCTTCGGCATTCAGGAGCGGGTGAAAGCGTACATGTTGCTCTTCCTGATGCTGGAGACCGGCATGCTAGGTGTGTTCATGGCGCTTGACCTGATTGTGTTTTTCCTGTTTTGGGAAATTGGTTTGGTGCCGATGTATTTCCTCATTAATATCTGGGGAAGCCCGAAAGGCGAACGCGAGTTTGGCGGTGGACAGAAAGTTTCGGCGCGGCAGTATGCTTCGTACAAATTCTTTGTGTACACACTCGGGGGTTCGCTAGGTTTGTTGCTCGCCATTCAGATTCTTGGACTGGTGGCTGGCAGCTTCGATCTGCTTACATTGTTGAAAGTGTGGCCCAATTTTTCCGGTGAATTGTTCGCAAACTTCCCGACTGCCGGCGTGCGCGCGGCCGCATTTTGGGCGTTTGTGGTGGCGTTCGCCATCAAGGTGCCGTTGTGGCCCTTCCACACCTGGCTGCCGGATGCGCACACCGAGGCGCCCACGGCCGGCTCGATGATTTTGGCCGGCGTGCTGCTGAAGCTGGGCGCTTATGGCTTCCTTCGGCTGGTGCTGCCGCTCTTCCCGCAGGAAGCGCACGCGGCCGCTCCGGCGCTCGCATTTTTGGCGATGGTCGCGATTGTGCTCGGCGCGCTCTCCGCATATGGGCAGAGCGACTTCAAGCGGCTGGTGGCGTATTCGTCCGTCAATCACATGGGCTTTGTGGTACTGGGCATTGCGGCAGCCGCGTGGGTGGCTGGCAGCAGTGACCCGGCCATGCGCCTTAGCGGCACGATTGCCACCACTGGCGTGGTGCTGCAGATGTTCAACCACGGCCTCTCCGCCGCAGCGATGTTCTTTCTGGTCGGGGTGGTGTACGACCGCGCGCACACTCGCGACCTGGACGAGCTGGGCGGTGGCATCTGGCAGCTGGCGCCGGTCTATGGCGGCATACTGGTGTTCAGCTCCATGGCTTCGCTGGGGCTGCCGGGCCTGAACGGTTTTGTCTCCGAGTTCGCCATTGTGCGCGGCGCATGGCCCGTTTTTTCTGCCATCACGGCGGTGAGCATGATTGGCCTGTTTTTCACCGGAGCATACATCCTCAAGGGAATCCGGCAGGTGCTGCACGGCCCCCGCAATGAGAGGTGGGCGGACCACGATATGGAAGTGACTATGCGCGAGAAGGTGGTGGTCGCGCCACTGATGGTGCTCATGCTGGTCATTGGCCTGTGGCCGTGGTGGATTGCCAGCGTGATTAATGAAACTGCCAAAACCCTGATCGGGTGATGCAAATGGGTTTTCCGATTCTCTCTGTCATCACTCTCACACCTTTTGCGACCGGTGTGCTGCTGCTGTTGTTTCCGGCCGAACGCAAGCGCGAAATCCGACTGACAGCGCTGGCGGCGGCCAGCTTCACTCTGGGTCTCTCCGTGGTCGCGTACTTCAACTATGATCTGGCTGCGGCGGGCTATCAGTTCGTGGAGAAAGCCATTTGGGTTGAGCCATTGGGCATCTCCTATTATGTGGGTGTGGACGGCATCAGCCTGCCGATGGTGCTGCTGACCGGAATGGTGATGTTCACCGGGGTACTCATTTCGTGGGGTGTCGATGACCGCCCGCGGGAGTTCTTCGCATTCCTGTTCATCCTGGCGACCGGAGTGTTCGGCGTTTTTGTGGCGCTGGACCTGTTTCACCTGTTCTTCTTCTACGAAATTGCGGTATTCCCAATGTACCTCCTGATTGCAATCTGGGGCTGGAAGGTTACGCGCGAATACGCGGCGATGAAACTGACGCTCTATCTGTTCATCGGTTCGGTACTCGCGCTGGTGGGGATGCTGGCGATGTATTTCCTTTCCGGCCTGAGCACTTTTGACATGATAGCACTGCAGGAGGCCAACTTCTCGTTTGCCTTCCAGAAGTTCTGGTTCCCGTTTGTGTTTTTCGGCTTTGCCGTGCTGGCGGGCATCTTTCCCTTCCACAACTGGAGCCCGGACGGGCACGTGGCTGCCCCCACTGCCGTTTCGATGTTTCACGCGGGAGTGCTGATGAAATTGGGCGCTTTCGCGGCGCTGCGCGTCGGGGTGATGCTGCTGCCGGAAGGCGCGCGTTTCTGGCTTCCTTTGATTATTTTCCTCGCGCTCATCAACGTGGTTTATGGCGCGTTTGTGGCCATGATGCAGCGTGACTTCAAATACGTGATAGGCTTTTCATCGGTGTCGCACATGGGGTTGGTGATGCTGGGTGTGGCCACGTTGAACCAACAAGGAATCACCGGGGCCGGCCTGCAAATGTTCTCTCACGGCGTTATGACGGCGCTCTTTTTTGCATGTGTCGGAATTGTGTACGACCGGGCGCACACGCGCGACATCCCCTCGCTGGGCGGCTTTGCCAGCAAGTTGCCTTGGGTGACTGTGGCATTCATTATCGGCGGTCTGGTTTCTATGGGCATGCCGGGGTTCTCCGGCTTCATCGCTGAGCTGCCCATTTTGCTCGGCCTCTGGAGCGCGGGCAGCGTCACTAGCGGGCATTTCATAGCGCCGTATTACACCTGGATAGTCATGATTGCGGTGATTGCTATCGTTATCACCGCTTCGTATATTTTGCGGGTTGTGCAGCGCGTTTTCTTCGGTCAGATGCCGGCCGAATTCGAGGGTCACATTACTAATTCAACCAGGCTGGACAAGGTCGCTATCGTGCTGCTGGCGTCCGTACTGGTGCTTCTGGGCATATTCCCTGGTTTGATGGCCCCGCTGATATCCAGCGGGGCGGAAAACGTGATGGCGGTTCTGGGAGGCATCTGAGTGAGCATCGCCGCCTTTCATCCTGCTCACCTGATCGCCATCCTACCGGAACTGGCACTGGTCGCGCTTGCGGGCGTGGTCATGACCATGGATGTCGCCCTTGCGGAAAACCGCAAGCGGCTGCTGGGGCTGACCACTGCCGTCGGAAGTTTCGTCATCATCGCGCTCGCACTGCTGTTCTCGCAACCGACCGGGGAGTTGATCTGGGGCGGCATGATCCGCAACGACATGGCCGCGTTCGTCTTCCGTCTGGTGTTCATTTTTTCCGGCGCAATCACCGCGCTGCTCAGTCTAGATGTGAAGGGCGTCGCCCACAAAGGGGATTACTACGCAATCATGCTCGGCGCGGTGGTGGGCATGTGCTTCATGGCGCTTGCGGCGGATGTCATCATGCTCTATCTCGCGGTCGAGACTGCCGGCATCGCGGGGTATGTGTTGGCCGGTTACGTGCACAGGGATGACCGCTCGGCCGAGGCCGGGCTGAAATATTTCCTGTTTGGCGCGGCCACCTCTGCGGTGATGCTCTACGGGCTCAGTTTGCTTTACGGCTTCACGGGAGAGACAAACCTGAATGCCATCGCCACGGTGCTTGCCTCTGGCGAGGTCGCGCTCGCGGCCATCGTTGTGACGGCGGTGCTGATTGTAGTCGGCGTTGGGTTCAAAATGGCTGCCGTGCCCTTCCATTTCTGGGCGCCGGATGTGTATGAAGGTGCACCTACGCCGGTCACCGCTTTTGTGTCCACTGCATCGAAAACGGCGGGATTCGCCGTGCTGATGCGTGTGTTCATCACCGGCCTGACGGCGAGTGGTGCTTGGCTGCCGATGCTGGTGGCGTTGGCTGCCGTGAGCATGACACTTGGCAACCTGCTTGCGCTTGCGCAGACGAATATCAAGCGCTTGCTGGCCTACTCGTCAATAGCACACGCGGGTTATGCGCTGGTGGCGTTCGTTGCATATTCCGAGTTAGGCATGGCGGCCATGGTGTATTATCTGATGGCGTATGTGGTTACAAATCTGGCCGCTTTCGGGGTAGTAATTTTAGTGGCGCGAAGCGCCGGCAGCGATGAGATTGCGAGGTACGCGGGCATGAGTCGTCGCTCTCCATACCTTGCGCTTGCCATGCTTGTAGCATTTCTATCGCTGGCGGGCATGCCGCCACTGGCGGGCTTTTTTGGGAAATTCTATGTGTTCGCGGCCGCGGTGAATGCCGGTCTAGTGTGGCTGGCATTCGTAGGTGTGCTCAATGCCATCGTGGGACTGTACTATTATCTGGCGGTGCTGAAAGTCGTGTATGTTAGCCCAGCGCCGGAGGGCGCGGCTGCTGTTGATGTGCCGCGCGCCTATGGTTTCGCGCTGGCCGTTTTGTCGGTGGGGATCATTCTGCTGGGTACGGCTTCGGCCCCGTGGTTTGGGTGGGCATTGCGGGCTGCTCAGGGCCTG
>CAJWGI010000093.1 GCA_913031335.1 uncultured Anaerolineales bacterium
TAATGGATAATCTCGCCGGCATGCTGGCCGTCTTCAATCAGTTTGTGGTTGTGGCGGTGGTCATCAACGCCATCTCGCTGCTGCTTTACACGTTTACCTTCAATCTGAAAGACCGCGTGGCGCAGGCTCTGAACGTGTTGCTTGCGTGCGTCGCGGTGGCCTACCTGGGAGACGTGGGTGCATCTGTCGCGCGAGGGGCAGCCGCTGCGGGGGCCTGGTTGCGTTTTCAATGGTTGGGTATAAGCCTGGTTCCGGCGGCCTACCTGCATCTCTCCGACGCGCTGCTGGCGAAAACCGGAAAACCCTCGCGAGGCCGGCGTCGTTTTCTTGTGCGCTTGGCCTATGCAGGCGGTCTGAGTTCAGTCGGGTTGGCGCTGTTCTCCGGACGGGTGGTGGGGCAACCGGTTGTCGGGGAACGGCTGCAATGGCTGCAGCCGGGAGAGTTGTTCGCCCCGTTTGCGCTCGCCTTCGCGTTCGTGACGCTGGTGGCGATTGTCAATATTTACCGTGCGTTTCTGCGCTGTCTCACGCGCGCCACGCGTCGCCGGATGGGATATCTGTTAATTTCATCTCTAGCGGTGCCGCTGGGCGTCTTTCCGTATCTGATGCCCGCGGGCGGAGGCGCTGCCCAGAGTCACCCGCTGCTCTTCTGGCCGGCTGCGCTGGTGGCTAACGTTGCAGTGAGTGTGGCGCTTGTTTGGATGACATATAGCGTGGCATTTTTCGGCGCGCCGCAGCCGGACCGGGTGGTGAAGGGAAGGCTTTTCCAGTGGATACTGCGCGGCCCGATGGTGGCTTCGCTGGCGGTGGGGGCGTACGTGTTTGTACGCTGGCTCGACCGCATCGCCGGGCTGGATTTGACCCTGTGGGTTCCTGTGGCGGTGGTGGGCGTGGTGCTGCTGGCTCAATATGCAATCACGGTGGTGCGGCTGCCGGTGGAACGACGGTTTTTCTACGGCAGCATTAGCGACCAGGATGACGTGCAGCGGCTGCAGCTTCTGGGCGAGCGCCTGTTGACAAAGGGCGACGTGCAGCAGTTCCTGGAATCGGTGTTGGCAGCGGCCTGCGATGTGCTGCATATCTCCAGCGGGTTTGTGGCCGTGATTGGCCGCGCGGGCGCGCGCATCGAGGTGCAGATCGGCTCGCGGCAGCCGCCAACCGAATCGACCACGCTTGCATCCATTGCCCGGCCGGATACGCGGGATGCATCCGCTGCGGAGTTTTCTCTCTCGGCCGGGGCAGGCCGACTGGAATGGGAGGGCTACTGGATAATACCGCTGCGCAGCGAGAAGCTTGCTGGAGCAGGGGGGCAGGCCGGCGATGTACTCGGTCTGATGGGATTATATGTGCCCGGGCAGGCCATTCCCGCGCAGGGCGACGACGAAATGGAAACCCTGCAGACACTGGTGACACGCGCCGCGACCGCACTCGAGGATCGGCGCTTACAGAGTAAGGTTTTCCGGGCAATGGACAACCTGCTCCCGCAGGTGGATGAATTGCAGCGCATGCGCGCGGCAGCCCGCTATGCGGGCACACGTGCGCTCGAGGCCGGTGACATTGCACGGAATCCGGACGCCGCCCAATGGGTCAAGGACGCGCTCAGGCATTTTTGGGGCGGGCCGCGGTTGAGCGAGAGTCCGCTACTGCGCCTGAAGGTGGTGGAAAAGGCGCTGAGCGAACACAACGGAAACCCGGTGAACGCACTGCGGGCGGTGTTGAAAAACGCCATCGAGCAGATAAAACCGGAGGGTCAACGCAAATTCACCGGGGAGTGGTTGCTGTACAACATTCTTGAGTTGAAATTCCTGCAGGGGCAGAAAGTGCGTGACGTGGCCATGCGGTTGGCTGTTTCGGAAGCAGACCTTTATCGGAAACAGCGCGTGGCGGTTGAGGAAGTGCTGAAGCGCATTGCCCAGATGGAGGTGCAAATGGACGCCTCTGGTGAAAACGAACAGCTTGTGAGTGGGTGAAAGGAAGGCACGTGGATTGCACCTTTTTCCGCTGAGCCAGAATGAGCACACGCGAGAAACCGCGGAGTAAGGCAACGAAGCGCAGCACCAGGCGCCGCAGTCGCAAACGCGCCACGCGCAGGGTGCTAGCTGCCACCACGCCCCGAGCAGCCGAGTTTCAACATCGGCTGTTGGGTACGTTGCTGGCGACGGCGCGCGGCCTGCGCCATTATGGCGAGGACCTTGGTGGCGTGGCATTGCTGGCCGGTGGGGTCATCAGTATGCTGGCGTTGTTGGGTCTCTCGACGGGAACATGGACGGATGTGATCTCGGATGCGCTGCTGGTGTGGCTTGGGTGGGGCGCCGCCCTTGCGCCGCTGTCGCTGCTGGCCGTGGGGATTGTGTTGCTTGCGCGGGGTCTGGGCTGGCGGCAGACTGTGCCCTGGGTGCGGGTCATCTCTGCCGAGTTGGCGGCGCTGTGCGTTCTCGGCGGAGCTCATCTAGGAATTGCGGCCACGGATGCCGGCAATCGGGGCATGGAATTAACCGAGGCGTTGCGGAGTGGGGGCATGGTTGCGCAGGCTTTGGCGGGAAGGGGTGGCGGCAAGATTGGCTGGGCCATGGCTGTTTTTGCGGGGGAACTGGCGAGGGATTCCGCCGGATGGCTGCTCGCGCTGATTGGCGGAGCTGCGCTGGCGGTTGCCCTTGGAGTGCGCTGGCAGCAGCTGCTGTTCGGTCTAATCTCTCTGCAGGGCAAATTGGAGCGCGGGCAGGGCGCTTCCAATCCCGGGCGCGGCCGCGGGCGCGGGCAGGCAGCAGCGCGGAGCTCTCCGCTGCGCGCGACCCAGCCCGGCGGTGGGCAGCAACGTTTCACCGTTGCCGCGCATCACGACCGGCGTCTGACCGAGCCGCGGCGGCGTTCAAAGTTACTGCCGCCATTGAAACTGTTGGGCGAGGGCGAGCCGTTGCGCCCCTCGGAGGCAGAAATCAACCGAAACGCGGAGACAATCGAACACACGCTGCAGGAGTTTGGCGTGCCTGCCGAAGTGATTGATTTCCGGGTGGGACCGGCAGTGACGCAATTTGCGGTTCAACCCGGATTTGTGGAGAAGGCTGGCAAGGACGGCAATGTGCGTCGTCACAAGGTGCGTGTGGCGCAGATATCAAACCGCGCGAGCGACCTGACGCTGGCGCTATCCGCGCGGAGCATCCGCGTGGAAGCGCCCGTGCCCGGGCAATCTTTTGTGGGCATCGAGGTACCCAATCGGCAGAAAACAAACGTCGGTCTCCGCGGTGTGATTGAATCGCAGGCGTTTCACAGCATCAATTCGCCACTGGCGATTGCGCTGGGTCGGGATGTCTCCGGCGCGCCGGTGGCAGCTGACCTCGGCGCGATGCCCCATTTGCTTATTGCGGGCACCACCGGCTCCGGCAAGAGCGTGTGCATCACCTCTATAGTGACCTGCCTGATTTGCAACAACGGCCCCGCCGATTTGCGGCTGGTGATGGTGGACCCGAAAAAGGTTGAGCTGCTGCGTTTCAATGGTTTGCCGCACCTGCTGGGGCGGGTGGAAGTGGAGCTCGACCGCATCATTGGCACGTTGCGCTGGATGGTACGCGAAATGGACAGCCGCTACCGCAAGTTGGAGAAGATGGGCGCGCGTGATCTGGATGATTACAACAACAAGATTCAGCGTCGCCGGGGCGAGGAGAAAATACCGCGCATTGTCGTGGTGGTGGATGAACTGGCAGACCTGATGATGATGGCGCAAAACGAGACTGAGCAAACTCTGGTTCGGCTGGCACAGATGGCACGCGCCACCGGCATCCATCTGCTGGTGGCCACCCAGCGTCCCAGCACTGACATTCTCACCGGCCTGATAAAAGCGAACTTTCCCGCCCGCATTTCATTTGCGGTGGCATCTTCGACTGATTCTCGCGTCATCCTCGACACCACCGGCGCTGAATCTCTGCTGGGGCAGGGAGATATGCTCTTTCTCAGCCCTGACGCTCCTGCGCCGATGCGTATTCAGGGAGTGTTCACCAGTGATGCCGAGGTTGATGAAATCGTGGCGCACTGGCGCGAGCATGAAGCTGCGGACGCCGCTGACGATGATCCGGCTGCGGAGGATGAGACCCGGTTGCAGATGCAGGCCCAAGTGGCCCCGTGGGATGACTTGCTCCGTCAGCGGGCGCAGGTGGCGGACAAAGATGACCAGATTCTGCAGGCCGTTGCAGTGGTGAAGAGACACCGTACCGCCTCTGCGAGCTTGTTACAGCGCAAATTGAAGATTGGGTATCCGCGCGCGGCTCGCCTGATGGATGAGCTCTTCGAAATGGGTGTTGTCGGCGAACCGCGTCAGGGCGGCAAGACGCGGGAGGTGTTGCTGCAATCCGGTGACACGGCAGACGGCTCTATGGATGACACCGGCGCCTAGGCTCATTGCCAAAACATGCGTATAGGGCAGCGTTATTGAAGTGGATGTGTGCGTTGGAATGCGTTGTCTGGAATTCCAATCTGAGACAGTGAATTGAAACTATGAAGGCGTGGGTGCTTTCAGAACCCGCTCCAGTTGAAGATGCGCCTCTGCAGTTGGAGCAGCGGCCGCTGCCGCAACCCGGCAGCGAGCAGCTGCGGCTGCGGGTGCACGCCTGTGGCGTCTGTCACACTGATTTGCATCTGGTGGAGGGGGAACTTCCGCAGCCGGCGCTGCCTGTCGTGCCCGGTCACCAGGTGGTGGGTGTGGTGGATGCGCTTGGAGACGGGGTGACGGGTTGGGAAATGGGCGAGCGCGCTGGCGTGCCCTGGCTTGGCTACACATGCGGTGTGTGCTCGTTCTGCCACAGTGGGCGGGAAAACCTGTGCGAGAGTGCACGCTTCACCGGTTATCAGGCGGATGGAGGTTATGCGGAGTATGTGCTGGTACACGCTGATTATGCCGTGCGCATTCCGCCCGCGTTCTCGGATGCGGCCGCCGCGCCGCTGCTGTGCGCGGGGACAGTGGGGTACCGCTCGCTGCGCCTTTCCGGGCTGCAGCCCGGCGAGCGATTGGGAATCTACGGCTTCGGCGGAAGCGGGCACCTGTGCATTCAGGTTGCGCGGTATTGGGGCTGCGAGGTGTATGTGTTTACGCGCAGCGTCGAACACCAGCAGCACGCCCGAGAACTGAACGCCGCGTGGGTCGGCGTGGCTTCCGAAACGCCGCCAGCGCAGCTTGACCGCGCAATCATCTTCGCGCCCGCCGGCTGGCTGGTGCCCCTTTCCCTTGGCTACCTCCGCCCGGGCGGCAGCCTGTGCATCAATGCCATTCACGCTAGCCCGATTCCGGAGATGCCATACAGATTGCTGTGGAAGGAACGTACCATCACCACCGTGGCAAACGCCACTCGCCGCGATGCACGCGAGTTCATGGAACTGGCTGCCGAGGCTGGGGTCGCAACGCAGGTGCAGCCTTTTCCAATGCGGGCAGCGAACGAAGTGCTGCAGCAATTGAAACACGGCCGCACAACAGGCAGCGCTGTGCTCATCGTGCGCGAAAATTGACGCGCGTCGGTGTGCCCATTCACGTCCGGCGCCTCCAGCAACGCGTGTCAACCACGGCCACTTCTGTTACAATGGCCTGCCTGAAGAGCCACCTCCGCGCACATTTGGCGCGCTGGCTTTTTGCGAAATGAGCGGCGAGAGATGAATTGAACGTATGACGAAACCCGGCGGCAGTTCCAATCCTTTACGCGTGGCCATAATCGGTTCAGGCCCGGCCGGTTTTTACGCTGCCGCTCACCTTTTCAAGGCGAGTGACGGCGCAGTTGAAGTGGATATGTTCGACCGGCTGCCCACTCCGTTCGGGCTGGTGCGTTTCGGTGTGGCGCCCGATCACCTGAAGATAAAATCTGTGACCAAGGTTTACGAGCGCACCGCTGCGCGTCCGGAGTTGCGCTTCTGGGGCAACGTCGAGTTTGGCAAACACGTCACTCTGGAGGACCTGCGGGTGCATTACCATTGCGTGCTGTTTTCGTCAGGGTCGCAGAGTGACCGCAAAATGGGTATCCCCGGAGAGGACCTTGCCCGCAGCCATGCAGCTACCGAATTCGTGGCGTGGTACAACGGCCACCCAGATT
>CAJWGI010000094.1 GCA_913031335.1 uncultured Anaerolineales bacterium
ATGCCGTAAACCGTGTCGGCCACCTCCACCGTGTGGCGATTGTGCGTGATGAGCACGAACTGGGTGTTCTCGCTAATCTCGCTCAGGATCGCTCGGAAGCGGCCCACATTGCTTTCATCCAGCATCGCGTCCACCTCGTCCAGCAGCGCGAAGGGGGTGGGGCTGACACGCAGCAGCGCGAATATCAACGCGCAGGCGACAAGCGCGCGCTCGCCACCGGAGAGCAGCGCAAGCCCCTGCTGACGGCGACCGGGCAGCCGCGCGATGATCTCCACGCCAGTGTTGCTTAGGTCGCTGGGGTCACTCAATTTCAGGTGGGCGCTGCCGCCAAGAAACAGGCGTTCAAAGGTGAATTCAAACTCTTTAGACACCGCATCGAATGTGTTCTGGAACTCGCGTTGCATCAACTCGTCCAACTCGGCGATCACCTCCCGCAGCTGCGCTGACGCGGCCTCCAGGTCTTCGGTCTGTGTGGTCAGGTGTTCGTGGCGCTCCTGCACGTCATCATATTCTTGCAACGCTTCCGGATTGATGCCGCCGAGACGGCGCAGCTGTACTCTGCGCCGGTTGATTGACTGCTCAATTTTCTCGGGAAGTTCGGAGACATACTCCAGGTGTTCAACCAGATGATCGAACGGTAGTGGGGTCGATCCGGTGACCTCCTCACCGAATTCCAGTTCGGCCAACCCGAAGTCATCATTGATCTGAGACTGAAGCGTGTGCAGCCGGTCCTGGGCGCGTTGGAATTCCACTTGCGCCTGTGCGTGGTTGTGCTCTCCGGAATGCACCTTTTCCCGAAACTGCTCCTCGGGGTCATCAAGCGTGACCAGCTCTGTTTCCAGTGAGTGAATGGTTTCCTCTTCCGGGTCAATCTGTTCCTGCAATCGAGTGAGCGCCTGCTGAGATTCTTGCTGTTGCTCATTGAGTTCGGCCACGTTCTCGCGCAGCGCATCAATCTGCGCAGCGAAGTCCTCCGCCTGAGTACGGCGCGCATCGACGCGCTCGTGCTCACGCTCATAGGCGGCTTGCACCTCGGCGTGGCGTGCGTCGGTGTCTTTCAGTGCGCGTTCGGCCACGGCCAGTTCGGTCTGGCAGGCAGTGACGGTTTCAGGGAGGCCATCGGCATCCAGGTCGAGCAGCTTCGCCTGGATTTCATCGGCTTGTTTTTCAGCTTCGGCATGTTTTCCCGCCAGCAGCTCCAGGTCGTCCGCGCATGCCTGCAGCTCTTCCACGGTTGCTTTCAGCCTGCTTTGCGAGGTCTCGAGCTGCCGGCGGTTCCATTCTTCGTTCGCCTGGGCGCGTTCCAGTTCCAGCCGCGCAGCGTCTCGCGCTTCGGTGGCTCGTTGCGTTTGCTCCTGGCGCTCGTCCAGTTCCGTTCGAGCCGCTTGCAGCTGCGCCTGCGACTTCTCCAGCGCTACAGCACGCTCGCTATGCTCTGCTTCCAGTCGGGCGTGTTCTGTGGTTGCGGCGGCGATTTTGTCGGGCAGCGCGCGCGCCTCACGTGCCATGGCGAGGTCATGGTCTTCAGCCGTGCGTCCGATGATTGTGGCTCCGTCCGCGCGGTAAATATCGCCGCTCAAGGTGACTGCCAGCGCGTCCGGCGGAAGGTCTGCGGCTATTCGGCGGGCAGCCGCGCGGTTCTCGCACACCGCTGCTCGCCCCAGAATGACGGCGATGGCGGGGCGATGTTCGCGGGCGCATCTGACTAAGTCAACTGCCCAGCCGATAAAGCCGAATTGGGTGGGCGCGGGTAGCGGCTGCGGTGGGCGCATCTGCTCCAGCGGCAACAGAGTGGCGCGGCCTCCGTGCCGGTCGAGCAGCTCGAGTGCGGTTTCGACGGACGACCAGTCATTCACCACGCTGGCTTCCTGGCTGCTCCCAGCCACTGCGCCGATGGCGGCCTCGTGTTGTGGGTCAGTCTCAATAAGATCCATCAGGCTGCCGATGTGGCCGCGCAGATTTCCTCCGGAAGCCGCCTGCCGCAGCCGTTGCGGGCCAGAGGCTGTGTCTCCCTCGCCGGCGCGCTGTTGCGCCAGCCACGATTCCTTTGCCCGCAGCCGCTCAACCTGAGCGAGAGTGGCGGCAACCTTTTCCGTCAGCGCCTCAATCTCCGCGCGGGCGGCATCGCGTTGTTCAGTGCGAGCATTGTGCGCGGTTTCAGCTGTCTCGCGGGCCTCGCGCTCGTCCTGAAGCTGCCTCTCGCGCGAATCAAGTCCCTCCCTCGCTTCCTGCAGATTCTGCGCGGAGTGCTGTGCTTCTCGCTGCAGTTGTTCAATCTCCAGCGTGAGTTGGCGGCTGCGGTCCTGCAGCGCCTGCTGCCGGGCGCGGCGCGCGAGCAGCTGTTCGCCGATACCTGTGGCCTGCACTCGCTGTTGCGATTCGTCGTCCTTCAGAGCGGCGCGCTCACCCTCGCGCTGCTTGCGCTTTTCCTCAATGGCAGCCTTGCGCTGCATGGCGTGGTCTCGCTCTGCCGCCAGCTCGGCGCGCTTTTCTTCCGCCTGCTGCAATCGCGCTTGTTGGTCGTCCAGGCTCGCATCCAGCGATATTAATTCGGACTGGATTCTTTCGTGCTGTTGCTCAATGTTGCGCGCGCGTTCCTCAGCGACCGCGATTTCACGGTGGAGTGATTGGTAATCCCCATGCAGCTTGGCGGCATCCTGATGCCAGCTGCTGAGTTGCGCCCGTTTTGCAGCAACTTTCTCGCGCCGGGCGGCGGCTTTTTCTGACCGTGACTGCTGCTGCTCCCAGAGCTGCGCCAGCTGCGATTCCCTCTCCTCAAGCTGCTGGCGCGCCTGCGTGAGAAGCTGCTGGGCCGCGTGCCAGTGGTAGCCGTACCAGCTGCGCAGCAGGTGGCGCAGGTCTTCTTGCAGCTGGTGGAACTCTCGGGCGCGGCGGGCCTGGCGCTCGAGGGCGCGCAGACGCGGGCGGATTTCGGCCAGAATGTCGGAGACGCGCTCCAGATTGTGCCGTGTCTGCTCCAGCTTGCGCAGTGCATCCTCGCGCTTTTGACGATAGACGCCAATGCCTGCCGCCTCCTCAAACAGTTTGCGGCGCTCATCCGCTCTCAACGAAAGCGCGGTATCCACCAGCCCCTGACCGATGACGGTGTAGGTGCGCTGCGCCAGGCCCACCTTCCCGAGCAGGTCGGCCACATCGCGCAGGCGCGTCTTCTGCCCATTGAGCAGATACTCATTTTGGCCATCGCGATAGGCGCGCCGGGTCAGGCTGACTTCGGAGAAATCAATCGGCAGCCAGCCATCAGAATTGTCGAAGACGATGGTAGCGGAGGCCATGCTGGCGCGGGAGCGCTGTTCCGAGCCCGAGAAAATCATATCGACTGTTTTGCGGCCGCGCAAGAGCGAGTAAGATTGCTCACCGAGCACCCAGCGCACGCCGTCAGCGATGTTGCTTTTTCCGGAACCGTTCGGCCCGACGATGCAGGTCACATCACCGAATTCGATGTCGGTTTTGGTGGCGAAGGTCTTGTAACCCTGTAGTTCGAGGCGCGTCAGGCGGCGAAGCATCGGCTACGTGTGCGCTTTTTGCCGGGATTGAACCACAGCGGTTCTCATGCGGATGCCAGCGCTGCTATGGCCTCTGGCGTGCCCACCGCGTGCGCGTTGGCGCTGCGCTCAATGCGCCGTAACAGCCCGGTGAGCACGTCCTTCGGCCCGAGCTCGACGAAATCAGTCATGCCCTCGGAAAGGAGGCGCAGCATGCTTTCGCGCCAGCGTACCGGGGCCGTGAGCTGAGCGTTAAGTTCTGCGCGCATGGCCTCCGCCGTGAGCATCGGTTCCACTGTGGCGTTGGCGATGACCGGCGCATCGGGCGTGCTGAAATGCCGGCCCTGCACTGCGTCGCGGTATTCCGCCACGACGCATTCCATCAGCGGGGAATGAGCCGCGATGGAAATCGGCAGACGCATCGCGCGCCGCGCGCCGGCAGCGCCGGCCAGTTCTATGGCCTTCTCAAGAGCTGGCACGTGCCCGGAAACCACCAGTTGGCCAGGGCAGTTGTCATTGGCCACCTGAACCTGAAGCCCACTTTCCTCGCTGGCCTGCGCGCATATCTCAACCAGCTGCTCTCGCTCCAATCGAATGATGGCCGCCATGCCTCCGGTCTGACGCTCGCCGGCGAGCTTCATCAACCGGCCGCGCTCGCGCACCAGCCGCAGACCGTCTTCGAAACTGAGGGCGCCCACTGCCGCCAGCGCGGTGATTTCGCCAAGCGAGTGCCCGGCCGCAAAAGCAGGCGTGAAATCGCCGACATCCGCGCGCAGGGCCGCCAGGGTGGCTAGGCTGCAAGCGTAAAGCGCGGGCTGCGTGTTGTGCGTGTCAATCAGTTCATCGGCCGGGCCATGCCAGCACAGGGCGGAAAGGTCTATTCCCAGCAACCGGTCCGCCGATTTGAACACACGCTTCGCGGCCGGAGAACTTTCAGCCAGCTCGCGGCCCATGCCCACAAACTGGGAGCCCTGGCCGGGGAACAGAAATACAGTTGTGCCGGGAGCGAGCATACTCAAACAAAAAGGCCGTACTGAAGACGGCCTTTTATGACGAAGGGCGAGGAGGAATTAGCGTTCCACCTCGATTATAGCGCGTCCGCCGTAGTGCCCGCAATACTCGCAAACGTGGTGGGATCGGTGAAGTTCGCCGCAGTTGGCGCAGACGGCCAGCTGTGGCGACTGCAGTGCGTCGTGTGCGCGCCGCCGGTTGCGGCGACCCTTGGAGTGCTTTCGTTTCGGTAATGGAGTCATCTCTCGTCACCTTCCCGAGGTAGGGCGAATTATAAGGGCAGATTGAAAATCCTGTCAAGCAGATTCCTCGGCTTCCGGAGCGTCCGCCGGGCCCTCCGGCTCTCGCAACATCTGGACGCCATTGCGTACCTGCTGGATTACACTCAGCAGCTGGTGTTCCATGCGCCCGAATTTATCCAACACGTAATTGTCCGCCTCGACGCGAGTCCTTGTGGCCTGCTTTTCCGCCTCTTCCATAATCTGCTCAGCGCGGATGCGGGCGCCTTTGGTAATCTGATCTTTCTCCAGGATTTCACGGCTTTCCGTCTTTGCCAGCTGCCGGATGCGGTCGGCTTCCTCCTGCGCCTGCGCCAGCTGCCGGTCTCGTTCCGCGGTGACCTTTTGAGCGTGCTTCACCACGTCGGGAATGGAAACGCGCATCTGGTCGATGATGTCTATCAACCGGTCTTCGTCCAGCAGTAGTTTGCGCGACAACGGAATTGTGCGCGACTCGTGAACAATGTTCTCCAGTCGGTCTACCAGATGCAATATGTCCATGAGTGCTCGCTCCGTGTGCCTAATCCACAAGCGCGTCAGTCGCGGAGACTATTGTACACGTCTTTGCCGGCGGCGCGGGCGACAGAGAGTTTTTCTCCCAACGCTTCTCGCACGAATTCGGGTACCATCGAACTCACGTCTCCTCCCAGTGAGGCAATCTCGCGCACGGTGGTCGAATTCAGGAATGTGTGCTCCTCACTGGTTATCAGCGAAACGGTGTCTATCCCGGGCGCGAGGCGGCGGTTGGCCAGCGCCATGCGGAATTCGTGCTCGAAATCGGAGAACACGCGCAACCCTCGCAGTAGCACTTTCGCGCCGATGGATTCGCAGAAATCCACTGTGAGATTACGATAGCCCTGCACCGATATTCGCGCCTCATCCTCGAACGCAGTGCACACCAGCTCGATGCGCTCTTCCGGAGAGAAAAGCAACGATTTCAGCGGGCGGTCGTACACAGCCACCACCATTTCGTCAAAAAGCGCGCACCCCCGGCGCGCAATGTCGATGTGGCCGTAGTGGATTGGGTCGAAGGTGCCGGGGAAGACTGCTCGCAGGGTCATGGCGTCAACTTATCTCACCCGCGCCACTCTGCAGGCTCTGGGTGGCTTGCTCGGCCAGCAGGCGGTGTTCGGGCTGCTCCAGTTGCGGGTCTTGTTCCAGTATCTGCTCTGCTTCGTTGATGGTCAGGTCTATCAGTGCCATGTCGCTCAGGCTGGCCCACTGCAG
>CAJWGI010000095.1 GCA_913031335.1 uncultured Anaerolineales bacterium
ACCCAATCTCAGGCTGATACTCACTGGAGGCCAGCCCTGGGAGAATGTGCGCGCCATGGCTGCGGCGGCCGGAGTGGCCGCGGAGGTGGATTTTGTCGGACGGCAAACCGAGACGGAACTGGTGCGGTTGTATCAGGGCGCGGAACTGTTCTTGCTATCATCCAATCAGGAGGGGCTCGGCATCTCAGTGCTGGAAGCCATGGCTTGCGGTACGCCGGTGGTAGCAACGCGCTGCGGCGGACCCGAAAGCGTATTAGTAGATGGAGAGACCGGTTTCATGGTGCCGCTGAATGATGACACCGCCATGGCGGAGCGTATTCTGCAACTCCTGAGTGACCCTCCATTGATGGCGACCCTGCGGAAAAACTGCGTGCGCCTGGCGCGGGAGACCTTCAGCCGTGCGGTGGTGGAGAAAATCCTACTGGGGGCGTTTCACGATGTCTACCCGGAACACTTTTCGCGCTGACACAACATTGCGTTTTTCAATAATCGTTCCCACTCACAACGAAGAAGAAGATATCGGCGCCACTTTGCGCGCACTGTGTGCTCTCGACCATCCCGATTTCGATGTTTTGGTGGTAGATGATTCGAGCGACCACACCCCCGAGATTGTACAAGCCTGTACGGACAGGCGGGTACGGTACATCCGCCAGACGCGCGGAGAGGGAAGGTCTGCTGCCCGCAACCAAGGCATTCTGGCGGCCACTGGCGAGATCATGGTAATCCTAAATGCGGATGTGCATTTGCCTGCTGATTTTCTTCGTTGTTTGGAAGGTCATTACCGTAGCGGGGCAGACTACGTGTTGGTGGAGAGCCGGGTTTCTAATACCGAGGCCCTATTCCCACGCTACATTCAGGCTCAGCATGAATTCTACTATGGACCAGATACGCTGGTGAACATGAATTGGACGGAGGGGTTTTCATGTCGGCGGAAGGCGGCCTTTGCTGTGGGGCTATTTCCTGAGGGCGTTTCGGCGCCGCTCCTGGCTGGTGAGGATGGCTGGTTCGGAGAGCGCTTGGAGGCGCACGGCTGCAACAGAGTGTTTGACCGCAGCATTATCGTTAGTCATATCATGCCTTCAGGTGTGAGCGAGTTTTTCAGACAGCGCATCGGGCGCGGCCATGGTACTGCCCAGATAGGGATTCAGCGGGAGGGCATCTCACCCCGCACCCTTGGATTTAGAGCGATAAAACAATTGATGCATTTGCTGGTGTCCATTATTGTTGTGGTGCCGATCGGGATGTATGCGTGGCGATTCTCGTTGTATTCGTCCCACCATCGGGCAGACTGGATGCCTTTTATCTGGGCCGTAGCGTTGGAAAGATGCGCAAACGTCGTGGGCATCTGGCAGGGTTTCTGGGAAGCTCTCCGTCACAATCGCAACGTTTCTCGAGGTGCGCAGAATTGAGGCTGCTCTACGCCGGCCACACCTATCTAGTCGACGAGAATCAGAAAAAACTGGCGGCCATCGCGCGAGCAGAGGGGATAGATCTGGCGGTTGTGGTACCGCATATATGGCGCGAACCGGTACTGGAAACCATCTACCCGCACCTAGACCCGGAGGCGTCCTACCGAATTTTCCCAACCCGCATAGCGTTACCCGGCGATGAAATGCGCTATTTCTACCTTTCAATGGACTTGCACATGCGGCGCTTTCATCCGGACATCATCGTGGTGGAGAACGGCGCGGGTGCGCTTGCCTACACCCAGTTCTTGCTCTCCAAGCGGCGTTTTGCCCCGCAGGCGAAAGCAGTGTTTTTTACCTGGTGGAACATACCGTATCGGCCACGGCAGCCGTTCCGTGCAATCGAACATTTTAACCTGCAGAACAGCGATGGGGCAATTGCGGGCAGTCGCTCCGCCGAATTCATTCTGCGCGAAAACGGGTACTCTGGGCCACTGTTGGTGCTTCCCCAACTGGGCGTGGACGCCACCCTGTTCTCACCCGGTGACGGCGATAAGCTGCGGAAGGAACTTGGCCTGGGCGATTTCGTAATTGGTTATGCCGGACGCTTAGTATCCGAAAAGGGGTTGCGAGTCCTTATGCGCTCCTTGGAAGGGTTTGGCAGAGATTTCGATTTGCTGCTGGTTGGTAATGGCCCGTTGGAGCCTGAACTTCGCGCTTGGGGCGCGGCCCTCCCGGAGGGCCGGAGATTACGCGTACACCCTTCCGTGCCCCACGCTCAGATTCCCGCACTCATGAAGACGATGGACGTTTTCGTGCTGCCATCTTTGACCACGCCTTTCTGGAAAGAGCAGTTCGGGCATGTGCTCATAGAGGCCATGGCGTGCGGTGTTCCGGTGATCGGTTCAGATTCGGCGGAAATACCCAAGGTAATTGGTGGCGCTGGCCGTGTGATTCCGGAGGACGACCCAGACGGGTTGCGGGTTGCCCTGCGAGAGCTGGCAGCCAGTCCGGACGAGCGTATTGCGCTCGGCTCGCAAGGGCGTGCACGCGTGTTGGCGCAGTTCACTCATGAGCGCATTTCGGCGTGCACCGTTGACTTTCTCTTCAACTTGCTAGACTCATAATGTCCGAACCCCGCAGCACTCCTCTGGATGAGTACGATCTCTCCAAGCAGGCAGTGCGCAGCGCGTTGTGGGCCGGGGGTTCTCATTACTGGCTGTTCGGTCTTGGGTTGGTAAAAACAGTGGTACTGGCTCGCATTGTGCCGCCGGAGTATTTTGGGATGGTCGCGGTGGGGCAGGCATGGGTCACTTACTTCAGCGTGTTCCGACTTGATTTCCGCACCGTTATAGTGACGTGGGAAGATGATTCCCGACGTACGCTCTCGGTGCAGTTCTGGTTGGATAACTTGCTTTCATGGAGCGGGTTGTTGCTGGCGGCCGGGCTTTACTGGATTTCACCGCAAGTGCTATTTCTGGTTGGTGAAGTGCCTGGCAACTGGCTTTCGGCTGTGTGGGTGGTGGTGTTCACGCTGCTACTCGTGGTGGGGTTTGAGGGCCTGACCTCCACACCGCGCTACCTGCTCGAACGGAAGCTGCGCCAGGACATCCTTGGCCGGTTGACCGTGCTGCACGCCGTGCTGGGCCTGGTCGCGGCAGTGGCTTTGGCTTGGCGTGGACATTACCTGGCTGCAATTCTAGTGGATGTCGCCATGCCGGCGCTTGTCATCGGGGTGGGAGTGACGCTTGTCACCCGCTGGCGGCCCGCATTTGTGTGGGACACGAAATTGGCGCGCGGGCTGCTGGAATTCGGATTAACCATGTGGACTGCAGGTTTGCTCGGGAAGATAGTGTTCCAATTGGACGATTGGCTGGTGGGCACAATCGGGCGTGTGCGCCCGAAAGTGTGGCTATCTTCCGGTGTGTTGCCGGAGTCATTTTACTCACGTGCTTATACCGCGGGCAAGATGCCGATGGACGTGTTCGCCGGTATGATTGGCCAGATTGCGCTTCCGCTCTATGCGCGCAGCGCCGCCCAGGGTCGTGAGACGCTGCGGCGCGCATATCGTCATCTGTCCTGGTTGTTGACGCACATGATTTTTCTTTCGGGAGTGTTCGCGCTGACGGCAACTGAAGAGGTCGTAACAATAGTTCTGAGCGAGCGCTGGTTGCCCACAGTGCCCTTGTTCCGGCTGATGGCGGGGTTTATCTTGCTGCGTCCGCTTTATCAGAATGCGTGCCAGCTATTGATTGCAGTTCGAAAAGAGAAACGCATGCGCCGCACGGTGGCACAGCAGGCAGTGTTTCTGCTGCTGGCGTGCCCGCCGGCAGTTTGGTACTGGGGAGCAGCCGGCGCGGCGGTGGCGGTGAGTGTGATGACTATCATAGGTCTCTCGTTTGCCGACCGGTACGTCGGGGAGGAACTGGGCCGTCCGGCCGGGGATGTGTACTTGTGGCCTGCGCTGACTGGGCTAGCGGTGTATGGTATGCTGCGCTTGCTCGCGCCATGGCTCCCGCTCTCGCTGTGGGGGAGTGCGGCCGTCAAGGGCGGGTTGTGCCTTGTGGCGTTCGCATTGGTGATATTGCTGTTTGAACGCAGTCAGGCGTACACTGTGTGGGCCACGGTGCGTCGGGCGCTGCGGCGCGGCGCGGAAAAATGATGCTTAGAGAAGCGAAAGTGTGGCTGCAACGCGCTCGTGAATGTCACAACCCACTCATATTGGCGCGGGGGCTGCGTTTTGAGCGGAGGCGTCTCGGGCTGCTGCGCTTCTGCGTAGGGCTTTCCTCCGTAGAAAGCCGCACATTGCTGCAGGAAATTGAAACGGACCACATTTTCCTTGCGGCGGTGCGCGGGAATTTGAGCCGATACACGCGTTACTCGCCGCGCGCAGTCGATTTCATGTTGGTGGATAATTCCGGATCGGTCTTCTTCAACGAGGTGACGCTGTACGTTATAATGCGCGCCCTGCGCCCGGAAACCGTGGTGGAAACCGGCGGGACGCCCGGCAAATCCACTGCTTTCATCCTGCGCGCTATGCAGAGGAACGGCTGCGGGCACCTGCACACGATTGACCTGCCACCCGCTGCCGTTCGGGAAACACAGCTGCCCGTGCATGAGAGCTATCACGAGGCGCTGCCTTCCGGAGCGTCCTCCGGCTGGGTTGTCCCGCATGAGTTGAAGGCACCGCACACGCAGTTGCTCGGCCCTTCGCGTGAGCATCTTCCACGGGTGTTGCAGCAACTACAGACCATCGATGTCTTTCTGCATGACAGCGACCACAGTTATGAGAACATGACCTGGGAATTCGAGACCGCGTTTCCCGCGCTGCGAGAGAGCGGGCTGCTGCTCTCCGATGATGTGCGTGCGAACGGGGCCTTTTCGGATTTCTGCCGCGCGCGGCAGCTCGCATCCTTGCAGGTTTACAACCTCGGCGCGGCGCGGCGGGAGCCATGCTGAAAGCACTGCGCAGCTGGTTCAACCGGAAGGGCGCGGTGCCCATGGTCGGTTTCCTGCGCACCTGGGTGCTGAACGTGGTAATTAGCAATGTGCCCTGCAGCGCAATTCGCAATGCGTACTATCGGCAGGTGTGCGGAATCAGCATCGGGGAGGGCACTGAAATCTGGAGCGGAGTGCGCTTTGCGGGCGGGGCAATAGATAAGGTTCGCATTGGCGCGCATTGTTCCATTCCACACTACGCCTTTTTCGTGGCCGGGGAAGGCATCACTATCGGCGACCACGTCGTCTTCGGGCACGCGGTTGAATTGTACACCTCTGACCATGACCCGGATGACCCCGCGTTTTCTCGCCGCGATGCGCCGATCATGATTCATACTCGCGCCTGGATAGGTTCCCGGGCCGTGATTCTCAAAGGGGTGATCATCGGAGAAGGCGCCGTGGTGGCGGCTGGGTCTGTGGTTACGCGGGATGTGCAACCCTTCACTATTGTGGGCGGCAACCCGGCCCGGGTGATACGCGAGCGTGGCACCCGTGAGTTCACCTATCAGGCGGGCCGAGTGGATTGACCGGGCCGCTAAACACGGTACAAGAGCAGCCTTCTCAAGAAAAGAAAACCCATACGCGTTGAATTTTTTTAGTCGCGTGGCGCGCAGGCTCCGGTGTCCCGACCAGGTGTATCTCGGTTTTGCGCTGTTGCGCCTGCTCATAGTGCTGCTTCTAATCGTTGGTTTTCCGCCGCTGGAGTCGCACGATGGCTGGTATTTCCACCACGGCGGGGACCAAAACTATTATTTCGATTACGGTGATGTGCTGGCGCGAGGAACATTCGCACGGTATTTCTCCGTCAATCTGGGAATGCCCGCGTTAATGGCGCTGGCAATCCGCGTGACGGGGGCATCAACTTTCTCCGCCCTGCTGCCTTTGGTCGTTCTGCTGAATGGCTTTTTGCTCGGGGGACTCTCAGTGTTGGTGGTCGGGCGGCTAGCAGCGCGATTGACCCGGCACGAGCGATGCGGCTACCTCGCAGGCGGCCTGTGGGCGTTGATGCCGTGGCTGCTGTGGCTGCTCTTCTGGCCGCACCCGCGCGCGGACTGGCTGCGCATGCCCTACGTGCCCGGCGTAGCGTGGCTGCAGGGC
>CAJWGI010000096.1 GCA_913031335.1 uncultured Anaerolineales bacterium
GCGGCGATGTGAGCGGCGTTGCCGGCGATAAAGGTGGTGCGGCTGGCGTGCACGCCCACATCCCACGGTTTTACGTCGGTGTCGCTGTTAAGCACGCGCACATCGTTCACGTCTACGCCGAGCACGGCGGCGACGATTTGCGCCAGCACGGTTTCCGATCCTTGCCCGATTTCGGTACTGCCGGTGATTAGCGACACGTGCCCGAAATCATCCACCTTGACCGTCGCTCCGCAGCCATCGCTGCGGTAGATGCGTGCGCCGCCGCCCACGTTCAGCGTGCAGGCGAAACCGATGCCCCGTTTCAATTCCGGCCGGCTGCCACCCCCGTCGTGTGGCACACCGGCGCTGGCCGGATACCCGCCCTCATTTACGGATAGCGCGAAACTATCCGCGCGCACGGCGACGGCCTCGATGCATTCGCGCAGTCCGCAGGAGGTGATGATTAACCCTTGCGGCGTCTCTGTGTTTGGTTGATTTGCATTGCGGGCGCGGAAATCTGCCTGATCCATGTCAAGTTGTTCGGCAAGTTGATCCATCACAGTTTCAATGAAAAATGTGGACTGCGGGTTTCCGTAACCGCGCATTGCGCCGGTGACCGGGTTGTTGGTGTAGATGTTGTCGGCGCGAAAACGCACGTGCGGCACGCTGTAAAGCGAGGCGCTGGTTTCCATCATCACCAGCGGCGTGACAACTCCCCATGACACGTATGCTCCAATATCAAGTTGCGCGCGCACGTCGCGGAAGGTGAGCTGCCCATCGGCCCGCGCTCCGGCGCGCACGCTGACGCTACAGGGCTGGCGCACTGGCCCGGCGATGAACTCCTCGTGGCGCGAGAACGCCAACCGCACCGGTTTCCCGGCCTTGCGCGCCATTAGCGCGGCGATGGGGTGATATGGATAAATATCAAGTTCACGCCCGAACGCGCCGCCGATAGCGGTCTGGATGATCCGAATATGGCTGCCCGGGATTCCCAGCGCCTCTGAAAGATCGCGCTGCAGCAGGAACGGGATTTGCGTGGTACTCCACATTGTAAGCTTGTCGTGATGGTCGAATTGTGCCACGATGACGCTGGTTTCCATGCACGCGTGCGTGACGTAGGGCAAATCAAAGCTGGCTTCGACGACCACCTCGGATTCAGCTTCTCCGGCGACGATGTCGCCGTGCGAGTAGTTGTAGGAATTGAAATGATTGCTGCCGTGCTCTGGATGGATTAGCGGAGCACCCTCGGCCAGCGCTTGCTCCGGCGAGAAAATGGCGGTCAACTCTTCGTATTCCACCTTTATTAGGCGCAGCGCTTCCTCGGCAGTGTCTGCATCGATTGCGACGACGCCCGCTATTTCATCGCGCAGGCTGCGCACATTTTCGCTTTTAAATGGGGTGTTATCTTTGCCGTAACCGAATTTCGTGCTGGGGTTGTCGGCGGCGGTGAGCACGCATGTGACGCCGCGTAGCTGCGCCGCGCGCGATGTGTCTATCTGAGCAACGCGCGCATGTGGGTGACGGGAATATAGGATTGCGCCGTGCATCATCCCCGGCAGGCGCACGTCGTGCCCGTAAGTGGCGCGGCCGGTGGCTTTATCCGGCGCGTCCAGTTTGGGGATGCGCTGTCCGATGGCGGTTGTGGTCATGGCGACTGCCTGGCCGCTGTCATCACCGCATCCACGATTTTGACGTATCCGGTGCAACGACACAGGTTGCCGGAAAGCCATGCGCGCGTCTCCGCTTCTGTGGGGCGCGGTTTTTCGCTCAGAAGCGCTAGGCCGTTCATCACGAAACCGGGTGTGCAAAATCCGCACTGGATGCCGCCTTTCTCGACCAGTGCTTGCTGTAGAGAATTGGGTTTTCCATCATCCAACACGCCCTCTACCGTGGTGATTTGTGCGCCGTGGTAATCGGCGGCCAGCAGCAGGCAAGAAGTCATCGGCAACCCATCCACGTGGACGGTGCACGCGCCACAGTCTCCAGCATCGCAGCCTCGGTGCGTGCCCAGAAGCCCTAGCTCGTCCCGTAGCACATCGAGCAGTGTGCGCCGCGTGTCCAGATAGAGTTCGTGTGGGTCGCCGTTAACCGACAGGGAAACCAGAATCTTTGCCATTAATCATTATCTGTTCATTGCTGTTCTTCCGCTTCCGCTGAGAAGCGCCCAGGCGAAGCGGAAAGTCAAAACCAGATCGCGCGTTAAATTGGCCGTGGCCTTTGCCGGCCGCACGCGCCAAAATCTACCACGGCGTAAATGATGCCACTGCTGCAGCCAGAACCAGTCGAGGGAGCGCCGCGATGCGCTCACGCTTTGCATGTGCTTCTCGACGCGCATGATCCAGTCGCGCAAATCAGCCGGGATTCTGCTCCACAGGCTGAGAAAGCCGGTCTCGGCGTTGATTGGCGGCAAGGTGAGCCGTTCGCGCAGCGGGGAGAGTGAAGCCCCCAATGCTTCACGGCGCTGCTGCAGAATGGCTGGCAGCACGGTGTTTGTCCAGTCGTGTAGCCCTCGGCGCAGCTCGACTATGTTGGCGGTGGGCAGTTCCGGTAGGCGAAACGATATTGCCCATTCCACCTCATGTTCTCGCAAGCGCTGCAGGTCCTCCAGCAATCTCTGTTCGAGGCGGGTGGGTGGGCGGGTCTGCAGCCAGAGTTCTTCCATCTCCACCAGCAGGGCGACCCACTGGCGCAGCTGCCGTGTTTTCTCGCGCAGCTGCGCAGTAAAGTGCGCCCAGCGGCCGGCGACTGGGTAACCAGGGCGGCGCGCGCGACGTTCCTTAATGCGCCAGAATCCGGCGATCATCGGGTGTTCGCCCTCGATTTCGGCTGCGCTTTTGTACCAAATGAAGTTGAGGAACACGCTCCAGTAGTTCTTCGCCGGAACGCGGCTGAGAATGGCGCGCATGTTTTCAAAGCTGTAAAAAGTGCGCCAGCATTCGCGGTAAAGTGAGAACCATTCCTCGGCGCTCATGTTCGGGTGCGGCATGGCCGCGTGAAAGGAATCGTAACGGTTGTAGTCCGGGTCGAGCGGCTGCCCTGTGTTCACCAGCTTGCAATGGTCGCGCGAGCCGGGCAGAGGGCCGAGCATGAAGAAGGATGCCTGCTCAACCTGCAATTCGTTGCTCAAAAAGCGCAGGTCTGCGCGCACGCTCTCGAGTGTGTCGTGCGGGAAGCCGATGATGTAAGCCGCATGGGTGGAGACTTCGGCCGAATGCCATGCTGCGGTGAGTTTACGGAATGCTTCCAGCGAGTTCTGGCGCTTTCCGGATGCTTTGAGATTGTCAGCGTTGATGCTTTCGATGCCGAGAAAGACCTGTGAGCATCCCGCGCGGCGCGCCTTCTCAATGAAATTGGGAATGCGATACGAGAGTACGTCGGCCTGCATCATGAAAGTGAGCGGCAGCCCTTCGGACTCGCGCAGCTGGATTAACCCGTCGAAAATCGCTTCCCAGTGTTTGTTGCGCGCGAAATTGTCGTCGGTGAAGAAATAGTAGTGCGTCCCGGATTTGCGGTAGTTCTCGCGCAGCGCCTGCAACACCGCCTGCGGGTCGCGGTAGCGCATTTTGCGCCCCTGCACGTTGATAATGCAGCAAAACGAGCAATCAAACGGGCAGCCGCGCCCGCAATCCAGCGTGCCGCCGTCGGAATAGACAAAACGGCGCAGGTAGCTGCGGTTTATGCGCGGCAGCGGCGCATCCAGCAGCGAGGGCGGGTCGGCAATGAAATCGTATAGCGGCTGCGCGGCGCCGTTCACCAGATCGCGCAGCAGTTCGTCCCAGCGATGCTCAACCTCGCCTTTGACCACGGTTACGCCCAGGTCGAGCAGTTCCTGAATCTCGGGAGAGACTTGCGGAAACATGGCCAACATTCCGCTGACATGGAAGCCGCCAATCCAGACCTCCACTCCGGCGCGCCGAAACTGCCGCGCCAGATCTGCCGCGCGGGGAAATTGATTGGTCTGCACGCCCACGAGCATTACCGCTGCTTTAACGTGCGGCGAGCGGCTGGCGCGGCAGATGCGCCCGACCGGTATGCACTGCACGCTATCGTCGAGAAGATGAGTCTCGATTCTGATATCCCCCAGTGCGCGCCGGGCCACGCTGTCTGCGGTCAGCGCGTCGAGAGTGACCAGTGTGTTGCTGGGGAGCACACCGCGCCAATAGCGGATGACATAGCCGTCGTCGTCATATTTGGATGGCTTTATCAGGTAGAGCTTTAGCTTTCGAAGCATGGGCGATTTCTCTCTGGGGAACAGGCAATTCGGTAGTGCGGCGATTATACCTGAGAAGAGCGCGCGCGTGTCGCGGTTAGCGCGCGTGGAGGGGCTGGGCGTTGCTCAGCGCGGTCAGGGCGCGGCGGGTGAGTACGCCTACCATCCGCCGCCGGTACCAGGCTGAGCCGCGAATGTCGTCAATTGGCGCGCATTCTTCAGAGGCAATCCGGGCTGCGTTTGCGATGATATCGTCTGTGAGCGATTGTCCCGCCAGCGCCGCCTCGGCTTGGCGGGCGCGCAGCGGAGTCGGGGCAACCGCGCCGAGCAGGATACTGGCAGTCCGGCAGCGACCGGCTGCCAGCTCCAGGCGCGCTGCCACACCCACCACGGCGATGTCCATGAATGCGCGCGGGGCATGTTTGATGTAAACCGCGTTCCCCTTCGGAGGCGGAATGTTGATGGCCTGCAGCAGCTCGCCCGCGTGAAGGGCCGATTCGCCCGGGCCGCGGAAAAAATCCTCCAACGGGATTTCGCGTTCCCCGTCCGCGCTGACGATGTGCGCGCTTGCGCTGCGCGCAATCAGGGGCGGCGCAAGGTCTGCAGAGGGGGAGGCGTTGCACAGGTTACCGCCCACAGTCGCGAAACTGCGAATCTGTTCGGAGGCCATAAAGCCGGCGGCGTGCGCCACGCTGGGGTAGCTTTCGAGCACGAGCGGCGAGCGTGTCAGCTCGCGCAAAGTGACCAGCGCGCCCAAGCGCAGATCGCCAGCGTTTGTGGCGCTAATGCCCTGCAACGGCTGCAGTTTTTTGATATTGACAATCGTCTCGGGCTCGGCTTTTCCGGACTTCATATAAAGCATCAGGTCGGTGCCGCCGGCGATGACGCGCGCTGTGCCGTCATGTTGCGCCAGCAGCGCCAGCGCTTCCGGCAATGTTTGGGGGGTATGGTGGTCGAACGCTTGCATGGATTGGGTCAGGTTTTCTTTCCGGCCTGATAGCCAATCTGCAGCGCCTTCAAATTAAGTTCTCGCCCACGTGGGGCTATTTCGCTGACTGTCCGGCGCAGGGTTTCGATATCCAGGGGCAGCGCCGGGTGCGCAACGGCAAACCCGGCCAGAATGACGTTGGCGACCGCGGCCGTGCCCAGTTCCATCGCCTGTTGACTGGCTGGCAGGCTGCGCGTCTCGATGGCAAGCCGTTTCAGGTGCTCACCGACTTCGGGGTGCAACCCATTGCTGGAATTGACGAAGACGACGCCTTTCCGGCGCAAATAACCCAAATTGCGAAGGGCTTCGTTGGCTTCCATTGCCAGCAGCACATCAGCTGTCCCGCGCCTGATCAGCGGGGCCTCGCTACCGCCTATCTTCACGTGAGAGATTACCGAACCGCCGCGCTGGCTCATGCCGTGAGTCTCAGAAACCATGACAAGTTGCCCGAGCGCGACGGCGGTGTTTGAAATCAGCCGGGTGAGAAACACCACACCCTGTCCACCCAAGCCGGTTATGATCAGTTTGAGTTCACTCATTGGATTCCCGTTTGCTGAAGCGTGATTGCGGGGTGCCATCAACTGTCAGCAATTGGCCGCCTACCATCCGCTAAACGCGCTGCTCTTCCGTTGTCATAACCTCCGGCACAATGAAACCCTTGTAGCAGGCGTCGATACATTGTCCGCATTCAACACAGATTTTGTAATCAATGTCCACCCGGCTTCTATCGGCACTGAGAGAGATGGCCGGGCATTCAAACG
>CAJWGI010000097.1 GCA_913031335.1 uncultured Anaerolineales bacterium
GATTGAGACGCCCGAAGGGCCGAACATCGGCCTGATAGGCCGATTGGCATCTTATGCCAAGGTGAATCCTTTCGGTTTTATCGAGACACCATACAGAAAAGTGGTGAAGGAATTGGCGGCGAATGACGCCGGGCTTGCCGGCCGAGTTGTTCGTGAGGTTGTGCATGACCCCGAGACCGGTCGCGTCGCCGCAAAGGCTGGCACTCTTGTGATCCCGCGTGTGCACCGCCGCTTGGAGGAACTGGGAGGCAAGGTAATGGTGCCTATAATCCCCTTCGTGTCAGATGAAGTGACGTACCTCTCAGCCGACGCGGAGGACCAATATGTGATAGCGCAGGCAAACGCGCCGCTAAAATCTAATGCGGAATTTGTGAAGCCGCGCGCATCCGCGAGGGCGCATTCCAAGTTTGTCTTTGCTGTGCCTGCAGAAATAGACTTTATGGACGTGGCCCCACGCCAGATTGTGGGCATATCCGCATCGCTTATTCCTTTTCTGGAGCATGATGACGCCAACCGGGCGCTGATGGGCTCCAATATGCAGGCACAAGGTGTGCCGTTGTTGCTGCCCGAGGTACCTATGGTGTCCACCGGAATGGAATCGGCTGCCGCACTGGATTCCGGGCAGCTGCTGGTGGCGGATGCAGACGGTGAAGTTACCAGCGTGACGGGCAGGGAAGTACTCATCCGGCACGGCAAAAAGCGTAAGACATACCGCTTGCGCAGGTTCACGCGCTCCAACCAGAGCACGTGCATCGACCAGCGTCCGGTCGTGGTCAAAGGCGAACGCGTGCGCAAAGGACAGGTCATCGCGGATTCATCCAGCACCGACCACGGAAACCTCGCGCTCGGGCAAAACGTGCTGGTGGCATTCATGTCGTGGGAGGGGGGCAATTTCGAGGACGCCATAGTTGTTTCCAGTCGACTTGTGCGAGAAGACCGTTTTACCTCCATTCACATTGAAAAGCACGAGGTAGAGGCGCGCGATACCAAGTTGGGCCCCGAGGAGATTACGTATGACATCCCCAATGTGGGCGAGGAAACGCTGAAGGATCTAGACGAGTATGGTGTGGTGCGCATTGGCGCCGAGGTCGGCCCAAATGACATCCTGGTGGGGAAAATTACTCCGAAGGGTGAAAAGGAATTGTCGCCTGAAGAGAAACTGCTCCGGGCAATCTTCGGCGAAAAGGCGCGCGAGGTGAAGGATTCTTCATTACGGCTTCCGCATGGCGAGAAAGGCAAAGTGGTCAGCGTGCGCGTCTTCACTCGTGATGAACACAGCGACCTTAAAGCGGGCGTCGATAAAATGGTGCGCGTCTCGGTGGCACAACGCCGCAAGCTGACCGAGGGGGACAAAATGGCCGGGCGACACGGCAACAAGGGCGTCATTTCCAGAGTGGTCCCGGAAGAAGACATGCCGTTTTTGGAGGATGGCACGCCGGTCGACATCATCCTGAACCCGCTCGGTGTTCCCGGGCGCATGAACATCGGCCAGATTCTGGAGACACACCTGGGCTGGGCGGCCAACCGACTCGGTTTTCGCGCGATTACCCCTGTGTTCGATGGGGCCAGCGAATCGGAAATCGAAGCTGAGCTGGCGCGCGCCTGGCTCATCGACAGGGCCTGGCGAGAGACGGGCAAGCGCGCCTGGGAGTGGCTGGGTGAGGGTGATTACGATCCGGAAGCGTTGCACGATGACCGGGAGGCGACGACGTTGTACGTGCAGGCGGTTGCGGGCAAACGGTTCGATTCCAATATGCTCGCGTCCGACATAAATTTCGCTAGACGCGCCGCGCTCATCATCTGGCTAGAGCAGCAGGGCCACAAATCAGGCGAGGGGATTGTGCTCGAAGACAACACCTTGCAGGGCGAAGAAAAGAAGCAGGCGGACGATAACGCAATTCGGTTGTGTCTGCAAACATGGTTGCGGGACCACGGTGACAATGGAAAAAGCCGTGATGATGAAGCGTTGGTGGCGAAGGCCATGAAAATGATGGGCAAAATACACCGGCCGGTTCCCACTCTTGGCAAGATGATTGTGCGCGATGGCATAACCGGTGAACCCTACGAGCGAGCGGTCACGGTCGGCATCATACACATGCTAAAGCTGCATCACCTTGTGGAAGACAAGGTGCATGCGCGTTCCACCGGGCCGTACTCGCTGGTGACGCAGCAGCCGCTGGGCGGAAAGGCGCAGTTTGGTGGGCAGCGTTTCGGTGAGATGGAGGTATGGGCGCTCGAGGCTTATGGGGCGGCGCATACTTTGCAGGAAATGCTTACCGTGAAATCAGACGATGTACTCGGGCGGGTGAAGACCTATGAAAGCATCGTAAAAGGTGAGCCGATTGAAGACCCGGGGATTCCGGCGTCCTTCCGCGTGCTGGTGAAAGAAATGCAGAGTCTCGGATTGGCGATTGAAGCCGAAACCGACACCGGAGAAATGATTGAGTTCGGAAAGAGCGAGGGACAGAAGCGAGCGCCCAGGTTGGGGGGCATCGGGCTGCTGGATTTCGGGCGCAGGGGCAGCTAGTATGGTGACCGCGGCCCGCCCGGTTTTATTGCTTGACGAGGTGATGACCGGGTGGTACAATCATCGGTTGCAAGTGAAATAAGGGTGCGCTAAACGCTTGGGCGGCGATTGGGGGTAGTGCGAATTTTATATGGAATTTTGGAGCGAGGCCATCGCGGAAGGGCGGCGGTGGCCTCGCTGACTGCAGCGAGCAAGGAGATATTGAGCGTGATTGGAGAGGGATGTGCCGACAATTAATCAGCTGGTGCGGAAGGGCCGCAAGAGCAAGCACAAGAAGAGCACTGCGCCTGCGTTGCAATACACGTACAACGCGAACAAGCAGCGGCGCTCACGCCATGCTAAAGGCGCCCCGCAGAAGCGCGGGGTATGCACGATTGTGCGGACGCAGACTCCGAAGAAGCCCAACTCCGCTTTGCGCAAAGTGGCGCGTGTGCGTCTGACCAACGGCCTGGAAGTGACCGCGTACATTCCTGGCGAGGGTCACTCGTTGCAGGAGCACTCCGTGGTTTTGGTGCGCGGTGGGCGGGTGAAGGATTTGCCGGGTGTGCGCTATCACATCGTGCGAGGCACATTGGACAGCACGGGCGTGGAGGGCCGCAGCCAGCGTCGTTCGAAATATGGCGGCAAGCGGCGCGACGAATGATGGAACTTAGGCCGGCAGCGACCAGGAACTGGGGCAGAGGCAATGGCGCGACGGTTTAAACCACAGCGGCGGCAAGTGAAGCCTGACCCGCAATACGGGAACAAGCAGGTTTCCATGTTTGTCAATCGCATGATGAAGGATGGCAAGAAGAGCGTTGCTCTCAAGATAATGTACACGGCTTTTGGGCTCATGGAAAAGAAGGCGGGTAAAGATCCGGTGGAGATGTTTTTGCAAGCGCTTGGCAATGTTTCGCCTACGGTGGAGGTCAAGCCGCGCCGTGTGGGTGGTGCAACTTATCAGGTTCCAATCGAGGTCATCTCGTCTCGACGGGAGGCGTTGGCCATGCGCTGGTTGTTGGCGGCTGCCCGGTTGCGCAGTGGAAAATCGATGGCTGAAAAGCTAGCCGGAGAATTGGCGGATGCAGCCAACAACACTGGCGGGGCCATGAAAAAGCGCGAGGAAGTCCATCGCATGGCTGAGAGCAACAGGGCTTTCAGCCATTATCGATTCTAATCCCGGTGCCGAAACAGTTCTCGACAGCGGATTGAAAACGGTGAGTGGAAGAATTTCCGGGTTATGGCTGCGATACTACCGCCATTGGAGCGAGTGCGGAACATCGGGATTATTGCGCACATTGATGCCGGCAAAACGACTTGCACCGAGCGAATCCTGTACTACACGGGCAGGACTCACCGCATTGGAAACGTGGATGATGGCAACACAGTCACGGACTGGATGGAGCAGGAGCGGGAACGGGGCATAACGATAACGGCCGCTTCGATTACTGCGGAGTGGAACGAGCACCTTATCAACTTAATAGACACACCCGGGCACATCGACTTCACCGCGGAGGTGCAGCGCTCGCTCCGCGTGCTGGATGGAGGAGTGGTCGTTTTCGACGCGGTGCAGGGAGTGGAACCACAGAGCGAAACTGTGTGGCGGCAGGCGGATCGCTACAATGTGCCGCGCCTGTGCTTCATTAATAAGATGGACAGGGTTGGCGCGGACTTCGAACGGTCTGTAGGGATGATCCGCGAGCGTCTGGGCGCTAACCCGGTTGTCTTACAGCTGCCGGTGGGGGCTGAGGCTGATTTCGTCGGTGCGGTTGACCTGATTGAAATGCAGATGATAACTTGGGGTGACCAACTGGGCGCGCGCAGGGTTTATGAGGACGTTCCTGCGGACATGCAGACGAAAGCAGAATCAGCTCGAGAAGACCTGATTGAGACAGTGGCCGAATGCGATGATGAACTGTTGGCTTTGTTCTCGGAGGAGAAGGCACCGACGCATGAGCAACTACGGGCGGGCATCCGCCGTGCCACCATCGGCAATCTGATAAACCCGGTTTATTGCGGCACTGCGCTTAGGAACAAGGGCATTCAGCCGGTGCTGGACGGCGTGATTGATTTTCTGCCCTCTCCGCTAGATGTGCCCCCTGTGATAGGGAGCAATCCGGAAAACGGGGCTGCTGTGGAGCGCGTGGCGGATGACAGCGGCCCGCTTTCGGCACTGGTTTTCAAGATCGTCAGCGATCCGTATGTCGGGCGATTGGCGTATTTCCGCGTGTACTCGGGGAAAATAGAGGCGGGTGCCAAGGTGCAAAACACGACAAAGGGACGGCGGGAGCGGATAGGCCGCGTTATCAGGATGTATGCGGACCGGCGCGAGGAGGTGGAGGAAGTGACCGCAGGCGACATCGCCGCTACGCTGGGTCTGAAAAACACCTTTACGGGCGAGACGCTTTCCGACGCAAAGCAACCGATTGTGCTGGAGGCCATTGAGTTCCCGGAACCGGTGATATCGGTGGCCGTGGAACCGAAAACGGCGGGCGACCAGGACAAACTTGGCGTGGCGCTGCAGAAACTGGCCGAAGAGGACCCAACCTTTCGGGTGCGCGCCGATGAGGACACCGGCCAGACGATTATCTCGGGAATGGGAGAGTTGCATCTGGAGGTGCTCATCGACCGGATGATGCGCGAATTCCGGGTGCACGCCAACGTGGGTCGGCCGAGGGTCGCATATCACGAGTCCATTCGGAAGGCAGTCGAGAAGGTGGAATGCCGGCATGTGAAGCAGTCGGGTGGCAGGGGCCAATTCGCGCATGTCGTCCTCAAGATGGAACCCGGGGAAGCCGGGTCCGGTATCACCTTTTCCAATGAGATTGTGGGAGGGGTAATTCCGAAAGAATTCATACGACCGGTGGAGCAGGGTGTGCGCAACGCTGCCGGTACCGGGGTGTTAGCCGGCTACCCGGTTACAGATGTGGATATCACCTTGTACGATGGTTCGTTCCACGATGTGGATTCGAGTGAGATGGCGTTTCAGATTGCCGGAGCGATGGCATTTCGGCAGGGCGTTTCACGAGCGCAACCGGTGCTGCTGGAACCGATGATGAAGGTGGAGGTAGTGGTGCCGGAGGAGTACATGGGAGATATTCTGGGCGAGCTATCCTCGCGGCGGGCCTCTATCGGGGGCATGGATGCGCGGCCCGGCGGGGCGCAGTCGATTGATGCCGTGGTGCCGTTGGCGGAAATGTTCGGTTACGCAACGGTGTTGCGGTCGCGCACGCAGGGGCGGGGTGTGTTTTCGATGGAATTTGCTCATTATGCGCAGGTTCCCGATTTGGTTGCGCAGGTTGTTGTGAAAGGAATGGGGTAGTGTATCAGGTGGCGAGCGGCCAACAGAGATAATTGTACTTAGGAGATTAGAGAACGATGGCAAAAGAAATATTTGATCGTAGCAAGCCGCAT
>CAJWGI010000098.1 GCA_913031335.1 uncultured Anaerolineales bacterium
ATAATCCGTGCCATGCCGCCCTTCAAGCTCCGCGCACCCTACCAACCTACCGGCGACCAACCAAAGGCAATCACGGAAATTGTCGACGGCATTCACGGAGATGCGCCGCACCAGGTGCTTCTCGGCGCCACCGGAACTGGCAAGACTTTCACGATCGCGCATGTCATCGAGCAAACGCAAAAGCCCACGTTGGTGATGGCGCACAACAAAACGCTTGCAGCCCAACTCTACGCCGAGTTCAAAGAGTTCTTTCCGAATAACGCCGTCGAGTACTTCATCAGCTATTACGACTATTATCAACCCGAAGCCTACGTCCCCCATCACGACCTGTACATTGAGAAGGAAACCGACGTTAACGAGCAGATTGAGCAGCTGCGCCTGGCTGCCACCACCTCGTTGCTCAGCCACCGCCATGTAATTATCGTTGCATCTGTCTCAAGTATTTACGGGCTGGGCTCACCGGAAGCATACGGAAAGGTGATTATTCATCTTGAAACCGGCACGGCCATCCGCCGAAATGCGGTGCTTCGCAGGCTTGTGGAGGTGCAATACGCCCGCAACGACACCGCTCTCAAGCCCGGAACCTTCGCCGTAAGAGGTGATACACTAGAAGTATTACCACCCTATACGCAACACGCTTACCGCGTCGACTTCCTCGGCGACCAGGTTGAGCGAATCCTGGAGGTCGACACCCTCACCGGAGAGGTGATTTCCTTCCACGACACCATCGATATATTCCCGGCGCGCCACTTTATCGCCGATGAAGAGAAACTGGAAAAAGCAATCACGGATATCGAACGAGAAATGGAAGAACGCATCCTCTATTTCAGGGAGCAAGAAAAATTGCTGGAGGCACAGCGCATTGAGCAGCGCACCCGTTATGACCTCGAAATGCTCCGCGAGGTTGGCCACTGCTCCGGCATCGAGAATTATTCCCGCCCGCTTGACCAGCGCCCGCCCGGGTCGCCGCCTTGGACGCTGATCGACTATTTCCCGCCCGATTTCCTGCTGGTGATCGACGAAAGCCACATGACCGTGCCGCAGATTCGCGGCATGTACGCCGGCGACCGTTCGCGCAAAACCGTGCTGGTGGATTACGGATTTCGGCTGCCCTCCGCTTTGGATAACCGCCCGCTCAATTTCGATGAATTCCAGCAGCGCGTCCAGCAGACCATTTACACTTCCGCCACCCCGGGACCGTTTGAAATGGGGCAAGACTCGCGCGTGGTTGAGCAGGTCATCCGGCCCACCGGATTAATAGACCCGGCCGTGGAAGTCCGCCCGGTGTCCGGGCAAATCGACGACCTGGTTGGCGAAATCCAGCAGCGCATA
Source organism: uncultured Anaerolineales bacterium (assembly GCA_913031335.1). Taxonomy (GTDB): domain Bacteria; phylum Chloroflexota; class Anaerolineae; order Anaerolineales; family UBA11657; genus CAJWGI01. The sequence goes on from CAJWGI010000098.1 coordinate 1,333, forward strand.
GCGCGCAGCGAACGCGTGTTAGTGACCACTCTCACCAAGCGCATGGCCGAGGATCTATCGAATTACCTCTCAGAACTGAGCATCAAGGTACATTACTTGCATTCGGAAATAGCCGCACTGCAACGGGTGGAAATCCTTCGCGAATTTCGCCTTGGCGTTTACGATGTGGTGGTCGGTATCAATTTGTTGCGCGAGGGACTGGACTTACCGGAAGTCTCGTTGGTCGCGATTCTAGACGCGGACAAGCAAGGTTTCCTGCGCTCAGCCACCGCGCTGATTCAGACCATCGGCCGGGCCGCCCGGCACGTACGCGGAAAGGTGCTCATGTACGCCGAAACGAAAACCGAAGCCATGCATACCGCCATTGATGAAACCAATCGCCGGCGCGCCATCCAGTCTAAATACAACCGGGAGCACGGCATCGAGCCAGCAGGCATCATCAAATCGGTGCGAGACCTGACCGAACGAGTCGCCGCTGCCGCCGAGACACCCCCGCAGTACCATCCCAGCGATGATGCGCAGCTGAGCGAGCGGGAGCTGAGAAAACTGATTGCCGACCTGGAAACACAGATGCGCTCCGCGGCTGAAGCGCTGGAATTCGAACAGGCGGCCATGCTGCGCGATCGCATATATGACCTGCGCCATACGCTCGTGGACCTAGACGCTGACATCCCCGCATGGGAGCGCGCGCGCGCGCTGGCCGGGGAGGGCGTCCGGAGGCGGTCCAGCGTAGTTTGACCACCCTTTCCCGGCACGTTAGAATGTCGTCATGTTAATGACCCGCGCCGCGCTTCATTCCAACGAGAAGCGCACACTCGCCCCGTATGGCTTCCTCAGCGCGGCCTCTCAGGGGCGAGAATATGCTCAGGCAGAAGCGCGCTATCGCACCGCTTTTCAGCGCGACCGCGACCGCATTCTGCACACGACCGCATTCCGGCGGCTTGAATACAAGACGCAAGTTTTCGTCAACACCGAGGGCGATTATTACCGCACCCGCCTGACGCACACGCTGGAGGTAGCGCAACTCGGGCGCAGCGTGGCGCGCGCGCTGGGGGCCAATGAAGACCTGGTGGAGGCCATCTGCCTCGCCCACGATCTGGGTCACCCACCCTTCGGGCACTCGGGCGAGCGCGCGCTAGATGAGCTGCTTGTGCAGCACGGCGGTTTCGATCACAACAAACAGAGTCTGCGCATCGTGACGGAAATCGAGCGGCGCTACCCCGATTTCAGCGGACTGAACCTGACGCGGGAAGTGCGCGAGGGCATCGTAAAGCACGAGACCGAATATGACGTGGCAGACGCGCGCCACTACAACCCGGAATTGCGTGGGCACGTGGAAGCGCAGATTGCCAACGCCGCGGATGAACTGGCTTACAACGCCCACGACCTGGATGACGGCTTGCGCTCCGACTTGCTTCACTCACAGCAGCTGGACGGGCTGGCACTGTGGCAGCGCGTGCGCGCCAGCATCCCGTGGGATGGCGATGACTTCGACGAGCTCACCCGCCACCGCATGATCCGCCGATTGATCGGGTTGGAAACGCGTGACCTCGTGGCCAGCACTAACGCCGCCATAGCGACCAGCGGCGCTTCAGCAGCCATTGACATCCAGAGACTAGACCACAACGTAGTGGCATGGTCGCCGGGATTTTCTCGTGAGAACCAAGAACTGCGCGCCTTTTTACGAGAGAACCTTTACCACCATCCCCGCGTAGCGCGCATGGCAGCGCGGGCGGATCAAATAATCGGTGCTCTTTATAGCGCGTTCATCAAGACCCCGAAGCGGTTGCCCGCCAGCAGCGCGGAGCACATCCGCGTGCGCGGTCTGGAGCGCACGGTTTGCGATTACATCGCAGGAATGACCGACAGATTCGCGCTGGACGAGCACGCCAAGCTTCACGGTGAGCCAATCGCAGCGCCAGAAACCAGAGGGGATACATGGGGAAAACACCGACCTACTTGACTGCAGCCGGTGCGGAAAAATTGCGGAGCGAGCTAGACGAACTCACCTCCGCGCGCCGCGCGGAACTCGCGCGCCGGCTACGCGCAGCCATCCAGATGGGTGACCTGAGCGAGAACGCAGATTACATCACCGCCAAAGAGGAGCAAGCCTTCGTTGAGGGCAGAATCCTCGAACTGGAGGAAATGCTGCGCAGTGCGGTGATTATCACCGAACACGCCGAAGGGCAGGAAGTCATTATTGGAGCCACGGTCACTATCGTCGCGGACGGCAGCGCCCCCGAGCAATACAAGCTGGTGGGGCCGGCGGAGGCTGACCCCGCCAACGGGCGCATATCCCACGAATCGCCAATCGGCCGGGCGCTGCTCGGGAAAAGGAAAGGCGACACCGCCATCGCCAGCACACCGGCCGGGCAGCTGACTTTCGAGATAGTCAGCATCGCCTAAACGGCCTCGGCTCTCAGGCTTTTTTCCAGGCCGCCAACTCTATTGTCAATTGATGGAAAAAGGAATTTTGCGGCAACGCGCCGCTGCCGTACTGCATGTCCATCACGCGCGCCGTGACGTACAGGGAAGCAGTATCCAGTACCATTGTGCTCCCCGGACTCGCCATCATTGGCTCGCCTTTCGGCGCGAGTGCGCCACGTTTCTCATCGTCTCCAAATGCGTCCTCGCTCATGAGTACTTTGGTGACCGTACGCACATCGTTTTTGTCGAATAGCCAGATCTCAAAAGCGCACACCTTCTTCGGCTCGCCCACCCCAATGGTGTCGCTCACTCCCATTCCGCATTCTCCGAGGAAATCACCGTTGGCATCGTCAATGCTGAAAGTATCGTCATACAGGTCATCCCCGAGCAGATAAGTAGTGATGAAGCGCGCCACCGGCACACCGCGCTCGGCTTCGTCATCCGCGGCCGCTGTTGGGGTCACTGCCTCATCATTTCTGGCGGGGCCATTGCCCGGCGGGCTCACCACCGGTGCCGGTTCGGCTTGCGGCGCACGCGAACCCACATAGCGCAAGAGCAGGAAACCGCCCACAGCCATCACAATCACCATTATTAGCCCGCCCAGCAGCGCCGGCAGCGCGGCCCGAGGGCTGCCAGCAGCTACGTCGGAAGCGGCCTCCTCGCCAACGGGTTGCTCCACAGTTTTGCTCCCCGCCTCCGCATCGACCGGTGCGGACTGGGGTGCGCCCAGCTGGTCCCCAAGCGCAAACTGCAGCTGCGCAATGCGCAACTGGTCCGAGCCCTGAGCGCGCACCCGCGCCTGCTCAACCAGTTCGGGTGCGTCTCCCCCCAACCAACCAAGCCGGCTACGAGCCAGTTCCAAATCGGTGGTAACAATAAAAGAATCAGATGTCATTTGCACCCATTCTCTCTGGAAATCAGCATGCAGCTGCGCCGGACCGGCGTCCTTCCACTCAATGGGCGCAAGCCCCCACCCCAGCGCCATCCAACCGATTAGCAATCCGGCCCCAAAAAAAGCGGCGAGGGCAACGCCGGAGCGTTCACCCGTTATACGTTTGACAAAGTCAAACGGATTTGATGCCTGTTCGGGTTTTCTCATGACCGCAACGCCGCCGCCAGCGCAAGATTCGCGTCAGCGCGTGGCGGCGCCTGTCCCGTTAGGAGGATGTTGCAACTTCAGTGCCAGCTCTGGGCTGTGCGGGTGCACTCAGTTCATCAGATTTCCAGATCGCAGCGCACCCGGTGCAGACCGCTTTCTCCTTACCTTTGGCCAGCAACAGGCCCCCGCATCCCGGGCAAGCGGCAACCAGCGGGCGCGTCCAAGAGGTCCACTCGCAATGCGGGTATGCGGAGCAACCGAAAAATGTCCGCCCTTTTTTTGTGCGGCGCTGCAGCAGGTCGCTCTTGCAATCAGGGCAGACAACGCCAATACGCTCTAGAAGGGGTTCGGTGTGTTTGCAATCCGGGAAACCCGAACAGCCAATAAACTTGCCAAACCGGCCCAGCCGGACAAGCAACTCCTGGCCACATTGCGGGCAATCTCGACCCACCAATTCGGGAGTCTTCTCAATCTCGGGCATGTCTTTTGCGGCCCGCTCCAGATCCATGGCAAAGGGGCGCCAGAACCCGTCCAACACCGGTACCCATTCCGCGTCTCCGGTGGCGATAAGATCCAGCGCGTTCTCCATTCGCGCAGTAAAACCAACATCGAGCACATCGGAGAAATACTCCACCAGCAAATCATTCACCGTGACTCCGATTTCGGTGGGAAACAGGCGGCGGCTCTCGCGCGTCACATAGCCACGATTGACGATTGTGCTCAAAGTGGGGGCATAAGTCGAAGGCCGGCCAATGCCGTGTTCCTCCAGCGCCTTCACCAGACTGGCCTCGCTGTAACGCGGCGGCGGCTTGGTGAACCGCTGTTCCGGCAGCAATTTCTGAAGCAGCAACGCTTCGTTCTCCTGCAACGTCGGGATTTCTCCGCTCTCATCCTCGCCCTTGCCATCATCCGCGGGGGTCGGTTCGTACACGCGCAGAAAGCCGGGGAAACGAATTGTAACGCCGGTCGCGCGAAAATCGTATGGGCGCGTCGCGCCGCGAGCCAGCACGTCAACCCGCAGGGTGTCGTAAATCGCGGCCGCCATCTGGCT
>CAJWGI010000099.1 GCA_913031335.1 uncultured Anaerolineales bacterium
TACATGACTTACCTGCGTTCCCGCTGAGCGTATCCTTGCTTTCTCTCTGCAAAACGGTGATAATGCGGGCGGCTTCGCCCTGCAAGATAGAACCAGACGCGTGCGACAGCCCGGGGAACATCCACTAAATGGAACGGGAGATTGTGCATGGCTAAACCTTTCGCACGGCGCCATTGCCACGGCCACGAGAAAGCACTATGACCACTTTCATCGCCGACCATGTGAACGCGCTGTCGCCCTCAGGAATCCGGCGCTTCTTCGACATCGCCGCCACGATGGATGACGTGATTTCGCTCGGCATTGGCGAGCCGGATTTCGTCACCCCGCCGCCGATTGTACAGGCCGGCATCGCCTCGTTGCAGCGCGGAGACACGCAGTACACCGCGAACGCCGGCACCATCGAGCTGCGCCGAGCCGTTGCGTCTCATCTGCTCCGCAAGTATGCAATCGAGCATGACCCAAAAAACGAGGTGCTCATCACGGTCGGGGTGTCGGAAGCGCTTTATCTGGCCTTCGCGGCCACTCTGAACCCCGGCGACGAGGTCATCGTGCCGGAGCCGTGCTTCGTCAGCTACACAGCGCAAGTCGCGCTGGCCCACGGCACTTCGGTCACCGTTCCGACCGGGCCAGAAAACGAATTTCAGGTAAAAGCCGAGGCGGTGGCGGCCGCTATCACTGCGCGGACAAAAGCGCTTCTGATTGGCTTCCCGTGCAACCCGACCGGCGCGGTGATGACGCGCGAGAACCTATTGGCCCTCGCCCGCCTTGCCGAGCAGCATGACCTGATGGTCATCTCTGACGAGATCTACGATCGGCTAGTGTACGGGTTTGAACACGTCTGCTTCGCCAGCCTGCCGGGCATGCAGGCGCGCACACTCACGTTGGGCGGTTTCTCAAAAGATTACGCCATGACCGGATGGCGTTTGGGCTACGTGGTCGGCCCGGCCGAAATCGTGGCTGGCTTGCGCAAGATTCACCAGTACACCATCATGTCAGCCGCGACCGTGGCGCAGGCGGCCGCGCTGCACGCGTTGGAGCACGGAGAAGAGCACGTCGAGGAAATGCGCCTGCGTTACGACCGCCGCCGCCGCTTAATAGTTGATGGCCTCAACGCACTCGGGCTAGATTGCTTCGAGCCGCGCGGTGCTTTTTATGCCTTTCCCTCCATAACGAAAAGCGGCATGGACGAGAACACTTTCTCTGCCCGGCTGCTGAAGGAAGAATCCGTCGCAGTGGTGCCGGGGTCAGCCTTCGGGCCCAGCGGGGTCGGGTTCGTGCGCTGCTCTTACGCCGCCGCGTATGAAAAGATTGAAGAGGCGCTCCACCGCATGCAGCGCTTCATGCAGCGCCACGGATAGAAATGGATTATCAGGCAGTCATTGGGCTGGAGGTTCACGCCGAATTACAGACGCAATCGAAGATGTTCTGCGGCTGCCGCGTGGTGGATTCCACCACCCACGAGCCTAACCGCTACACCTGCCCGGTCTGCGCCGGAATGCCGGGCGCGCTGCCGGTGGCAAACCAGCGCGCAGTGCAGCTAGCGCTAATGGTCGCGCTGGCGTTAAAGTGCAAAGTGGCGCCGGAGAGCATCTTCGCGCGAAAAAACTACTTTTACCCCGATCTCCCAAAGGGTTATCAGATTTCACAATACGAGCGGCCGCTGGCGACGGATGGTCACATTTCCATCCCGACTGCGGACGCAGAGCGAAAAATCCGCATCCGCCGCGTGCATCTTGAGGAGGACACCGGCAAGCTGCTGCACCGCGAAAGCGGCGCCTGTGAGCGCGGCGCATCGCTGGTGGACCTGAACCGCGCCGGAGTGCCACTGCTGGAAATCGTCAGCGAGCCCGACTTGCGTTCGGAAGCAGAGGCGACAACCTACGCAAAGGCGTTGCACGCCATCCTCACCTATCTGGGAGTGAACAGCGGCGACATGGAAAAGGGAGTCATCCGTTACGAGGCCAACATATCGGTACGTGAGCACGGCAGTGAAACTCTTGCCACCCGCACTGAAATAAAAAACCTGAACTCCTTTCGCGCGTTACAACGCAGCCTGCAATACGAAATCGAGCGCCAGATTGTCGCACGCGAAGCCGGCAGCCCGGTGCGGCAACAAACCCTGGGATGGAACGAAGCGCGCGGCGTGACCGTCGCGCAGCGCAGCAAGGAACACGCACACGATTACCGTTACTTTCCCGAGCCAGATTTGCCGCCGCTGCAGATTGACCCTGAATGGGTACAGCATATCCGCGCCGACCTGCCCGAGCTGCCCGCCGAAAAAACCGAGCGCTTCCGCGCCATGGGGCTGAACGAATACGATGCGCGCGTGCTGGTGGCACAGCGCCCGGTCGCAGAGTTCTTCGAAACGGCCATGCGTGCCGGCGCAGAGGCGCACCCGCCCGTGCACGCCAAAACAATCGCCAACTGGGTGAGCAGCCAGCTTTTTGGGTTGCTGAACACGGCCGGCGTTAGCATCGAAAAGGCGCAGATAACCCCGGAGCGATTGGTGCACTTGCTGGCGCTGCTGCAGGCAGAGCGCATCAGCGCAAACAGCGCCAAGCAGGTGCTGCGCGAGATGGTGGCAACCGGCGCAGAGCCACAAGCCATAATCAGTGAGCGCGGAATGGATCAGGTGAGCAATCCGGAGGCCATCGCGCAGGCAGTCAAAAAAGTGCTGGAAGATAACCCGGAGCAGCTGGAAAGTTACTTTTCCGGAAAAGAGACGCTCGCAAACTGGTTCTTCGGGCAGGTGATGCGCGCCACCGCTGGCAGGGCAAACCCGGTGATAGTTCGCGCAGCGCTGCAGACCGCTCTGCAGCACAAGGTTGATTCCAGCAGCCCCGAATGATGAGCACGGCCTCAACCAAGCCTGTCTGTGATTACGAGGGCTCTCGTTATCAGAGCGAATTCTGGGATAAAGGCGGGCGTGAATACGAAGACCGCGTGGAGCGCATAGCGCTGCGCCATCTGCTGCCCCGGAGCGGCGCGCTGTGTCTAGAAATCGGCGCGGGTGCCGGGCGCCTGACGGGCGAACTCGCTCGCTTTGAGCGCGTGGCGCTGCTGGATTATTCGCGCACGCAGCTGCAGCAGGCACAGGAGCGCCTGGGCCGTGACGCCCGTTTCATTTACGTGGCCGCCGATGTTTACCGGCTGCCGTTCGTGGCCGGTCTCTTCGACGCCGCCCTGATGGTGCGCGTCGTCCATCACCTTGTGGATCCTCCCGCCGCGCTTGCCGGCATCCGCGCCGCCTTGCGTCCACGCGGCGCACTGGTGTTGGAGTTCGCCAACAAGCGCAATGCGAAGGCAATTATGCGTTACTGGCTCGGTCGACAGAGCTGGAGCCCGTTCAGCCCGGAACCGGTCGAATTCGCCAGACTCAATTTCGATTTTCACCCGCGCAGCATGCGCAGATGGCTACGCGAGGCGGGCTTCACTATCGGGCAGCAGCGCAGCCTTTCCCATTTCCGGCTGCCGATCCTGAAACGCGTTGTGCCAGCGGCATGGCTGGCGGGCGCCGACGCAGCCCTGCAGCCCACCAGTGACCGTTGGCAGCTCACTCCGAGCGTGATGTTGCGCGCCGACGTGCACCCGAACGGGCCGGTCGCCGCAGCGCAAGCCTTCTTCCGTTGCCCGCGTTGTGCCGGCACCGAACTCACCGAGACCGGGAGCGAACTCGCCTGTCCAAACTGCGGGCGCGTGTGTGTTGTCAAGGACGGAATCTACGACTTCAAGGAACCGCTGCTGTCCAGGGAGGAAGCATGAGCACTGACGAAAGAGTGTATCCAATAGAAGTGGCCGGCGTGCGTCGAGAGCTGCCGCTCATGCAGGTCAAACCCGGCCTGCGCATCGCGGTACTCAACATACTCGGCGACACCGAACTGGCGCAGGCCGCAGCCGCCGCGCTGGCGCAAAAACTGGACGCCGTGGATTACGCGGTGCTGGTGACCGCAGAGGCAAAGAGTATCCCGCTCATCTGCGCGCTGGCAATCGCGGTGGAGAAACCGTATGTGGTGCTGCGCAAAACGCACAAACCCTACATGGGCGATAGCCTGCGGGCGGAGACGCTCTCAATCACCACCGGTAAACCGCAGACGCTCTATCTGGATGAAAAGGACCGCGCCCTGATTTCGGGCAAACGCATCGCGCTGATAGACGATGTAATCAGCACCGGCTCCACCCTGCAGGCGATGCGTCTGCTCATGTCCAAAGCCGGCGCGGAGGTGTCCGCCGAAGCTGCCATCCTGACCGAGGGCGAGCGCTCGCAATGGGAGCATACATACGCGCTCGGCCATCTACCTCTGTTCACCGGATAAATCACCCGTCCGCGACAGCAGCCCGGGCCACGTTCCAATAATCGCAGAAACTGCGCAGCGCGCATTGCGCGCATCTCGGGCGGCGCGCGTGGCATATTTCCCGTCCCAGCCGGATAAGATTCAGGTGAGCCGCGTAATAATGCTGCTGCCGGAACAGGGCCTCCAAATGCGGATGGGCGCCCGCCGCGCTCATCCAGTGCGGACGCAGGCCGAGGCGCCCAGTCACGCGGTGGACGTGAGTATCCACCGGAAAAGCAGGCCGCCGAAAAGCAAAGAGCAGCACAATCGCCGCCGTCTTCGGCCCGACACCCTTAAAACGCAGCAACCAGCGCCGCGCCTCTTCCACCGGCAGCTCGCCGAGAAACTGAAGCGATAGCTCGCCCCGCTCCGCGGTAATCTGGCGCAGCACCTGCTGAATGCGCGGGCCTTTCTGGTTGGCCAACCCGGCCGGCCAAATGGCCGCTATCACAGCCTCCGTCGGCGCGTCACGCACCGCAGCCCAGTCCACGAAAGCGCTGCGCAGTGCATCGAAGGCGCGGTCACGATTACTGTCATTGGTGTTCTGCGAAAGTATGGTGGAAACCAGTTCATCCAGCGGCGGGAGCGGCTTCCGCCACACCGGCTGCCCGTAGGTTTTCAGCAGCGTGCGCAGCACTCGCTCGGCTTTGCGTTTCAACTCGGCCTTGACCACGCCCGCATTATAGCCGCGCGCATGGCAACCATGCTACAATCCTCCCCAAGCACACGCGCTTGACCAGCCCGCCTCTGGCATGCCAAAAAAGCCCTTCCGCAACCGGCTGAACGACCTCGACCCGAAGGCATGGCTGCAGTTCCAAAAATCATGGTTCATCCACAACCCCCCGCCGAGAAAGAAGGGCGTGCTGCGTCATCCGGCCAAATTCCCGGAGACGCTTGCGCAGACCTTTATCGAGTTCTTCACCAAGGTGGGAGAGAGCGTGCTCGACCCGATGGTCGGCACCGGCAGCACACTGGTGGCATGCCTGCGCAGCGGGCGCAACGGCATCGGCATTGAACTCAACGAGGAATACGCAGTAATAGCGCGGCAGGCGGTCGCCGCCGAGCAGCAGGCTCTGGGTTCAGCTGCCGGCGCGCTTTCCGCGCGTGTCATCCATGCTGATTGCCGGGCGGCGCTCCGACAATCGCTTCCGCGCATTGATTACGTCATCACCTCGCCGCCATACTGGGACATGCTGCACATGCGCGGCGCGAGCACACAGAAGAACCGGCGTGCCGCCGCAGACCTGGATGTCGTCTACTCTGACGACCCACGCGATCTGGGAAACCTGGCGGGTTACGATCAGTTCCTCGAACAGCTCTGCGCCATATACGCCTCGTTGCGCCCGCTGCTGAAGGAAGGCGCTTATCTGACCGTCATGGTGAAAAATATAAAGAAAGGCGGCCGTATTTATCCTCTCGCTTGGGACCTAGCCCGGCTGCTGGGCGAAACCTTTACGCTCAAAGACGAACGTATCTGGTGTCAGGACAATCAACGCCTCGCGCCTTACGGCATGGGCAGCGCCTGGGTGAGCAACACCTTTCACCATTACTGCCTGCAGTT